>SKLB01000155.1 GCA_007123465.1 Spirochaetales bacterium | reverse complement strand
GTAGACCTGTGCGTACCAAACTTCCTGCACGCCCGCATGGCAGTGGCTGCCATGGAAGCCGGCAAGCACGTAATCTGTGAGAAGCCGTTTGCAACAACGCTCGCCGACGCCGAGCTGGTATTGAAGGCGCAGCAGAGAACCGGGGCGCGTTACTTCTACGCGGAAGACTGGATCTTTGCACCGGCACTGGTACGCGCAGAACAGATCATTAAGGAAGGGGGGATTGGTCGTCCGCTGTTCCTGAAGGGCAAGGAGTGCCACAACGGTTCGCATTCGCCCTACGCCAAAACCATTGAATACTGCGGTGGAGGATCGATGATTCACGTGGGCATCCATCCGATTGGCTATTTCTACCACCTTATGGGCATGCCCGAGCGCGTTACCGGCTGCTGCAACGGTGGTCTCGACGGTAATTTTATCCACACGGATTTTGAA
Source organism: Spirochaetales bacterium (assembly GCA_007123465.1). Classification (GTDB taxonomy): domain Bacteria; phylum Spirochaetota; class Spirochaetia; order DSM-27196; family PWMO01; genus PWMO01. The sequence goes on along the minus strand of SKLB01000155.1, from coordinate 5,269 downwards.
GGCGAGGACTGGGGCCTTGCCGTGCTGCACTACCCCGGCGGACAGAGAGCTGTGGTAGAAGGCAACTATATCACCAGCGGCGGGATGGATGATCGAATCGAAGTCTACGGTACCGAAGGCGTTGTCAAGGTTGACCTGACCTTCGGTAGCCCGCTGTCGGTTTTCTCCAAACCGGGCATCGCGTACGCGGTTGAAAAAGCCGAGTTTACCCAAGGCTGGACCCGCCCGGCGGTCAATGAGAATGAATCACTCGGCTATAAGGATGAATTGACCCATTTTCTGTCGTGTATTCGAAACAGCAGCGCGCAGGTTCCGGCAACAACCGCGGAAGCCGGCCTGGCGGTGCTGCAGATTGTAGACGCAATCTATCAATCCAATCGCGAGGGGCGTACGGTTAGCGTGGCCTGAAGGCCAACCAGACAATCGGGAGGAGCGCACAATGGAAATACAGGTACTTGAAAGTCAGCAGCTGATGGCGGCAGCCGCAGCCGATAAGGCAGCGCAGCTGCTGCGTAACGCCCTGGAGGTCAAGCAGCGCGTGCGCGTCATAGCGGCTACCGGAAACTCACAACTCCAGTTTCTTGACCTGCTGTGCGGTCGGGATGACATCGACTGGCACAGAATCGAGATCTTTCACCTCGACGAATACGTGGGGATAGAGAAGTCTCACCCCGCAAGTTTTGCCGGCTACATCGAGAGCAGGATAGTCAACAGAGTCCACCCGGCGGCTGCACACCTGATAGACGGTGGAGCCAAAGACGTAGAAGCCGAACGCCATCGGATTTCCGGACTGATTCAGAAAGACGAGATAGATGTCGCCTTCCTGGGAATAGGCGAGAACGGGCACCTCGCGTTCAACGACCCGCCGGCGGACTTCCGGACCGAAGAACCGTATATCGTGGTCGAACTGGAAGAACGTTGCCGATTGCAGCAGGTTGGCGAGGGATGGTTTGCGTCGCTGGACGATGTTCCGGCAAAGGCGTTTACGATGTCGATTCAGCAGATACTCAAGAGTTGCTCGATCATCTGCGTGGTCCCCGACAAACGCAAGGCCGAAGCTGTCCGCAACTGCCTGGACCCCGGTGGCGAGATCTCTCCGGCCTACCCCGCTTCGGTGCTCAAGGAGCACCGCGACAGCCACGTTTTCCTGGACAAGAGCTCAGCCTCGCTGTTGCCCGGATACAATGACCGGCCACAGTCTACTGCCGGCGTTCGGTAACGCGCGAGATATCCGCCTCAAGCGCACCATGAGGGAGGCCGGGCGTTGCTGAGTACTATTGGCTCGATTCATGATGGCGAGCGCTACAGACTGAAGGATCGCGAAAAGGCGCTGGTTTTTGAAAAGCTTGCAACCAGCGCACCGTGCAGCCGCAAGTGGATAGCGGAGCAGACCGGGATCCGGCCAACAACCGTGTCGTGGGCGGTGAAGGAACTGATCGAGGAACGATTTGTCACCGCCGTGGCCGCGGTTGAGGAGGACCGACCTGGCAGACCGGCAGTGCTGCTGCAACTTGAGTTCAACCGCCTGGTGGCAGTATCGATGTACGTTCAGGCGCGCGAGCTGCGGACCGCACTGATAAATCTCGCCGAAGAGATTGTCGCTGAGCACATCGAACCACTGGCTCCGGATACCGACAACCGCGAGTTCCTGCAGGCGTGCGTGCGCTCTTTTGAGGTGATTGGCCGGCACGTGCCGGCCGGCGCCGAGATCCTCGGAATTGCGCTTTCTCTGGTAGGCACGGTTGCCTCAGGCAACAATACGTGGGTATCGGCCGCACGCTGGCGTAACATCCGGACACTCGATTTCGGGCTGCTCAGCGAGCAGCTCGGGCTGCCGGTGACAATCAACCGCATGCAGGACTCGGAGCTCGAATATCTGGTACAGAAAAACCTGGCGTATCAGCACAGAAACGTGCTTTTTGTGCACTGGGGGTTCGGTATCGGGGCCGCCTACGCTCACGGCGGCGCGGTAATGGGCTCTACCATCGGCCGCTTCTGCGAGATCGGACACACCCGGCTGTCGCTGGATCACGCCAAACCGTGCCAGTGCGGGGCGGTGGGCTGCCTTGAAACCGAAGCCGCCTTGTGGGCAATCCGCGGCGAAATTTCAGAGGATGTCAAAGGCAGCCTCACCGATGAACGCGAGCTCGGACGCACCATGCGCTGCCCTGAAATTGCGGACCACCCCGCGATTGCTCGTGCTACGCACAACGTGATGCTCGCGCTGCTGAACATTCATCAGATCTTCTACCCGGACGTGATTGTGATTGCCGGGCCATTCACCGAAAACGAAGCAGTCTTCAGCCGGTTGTGCCGCTTCCTGCGCAGCCAGCTGCCCGATTACGCCGCAGACCAGGTGGAGATCCTCGCTGTCACCGCAGACTTCCGCGGCTGTGCCCGCGGCAGCGTCTACCGCTTCTTCCGTTCCCGGCTCAAGCAGCTCCTCACTCTCCGAGCTACCGCCAACTAGTTTTTCTTGACAGACCGGCAAACACAGGGTACCCTTGCGTAATCACCGTTGTTGCATGCAACAACACTACCTATTGGAGTTGGCATGTCAGACCCAAAAAGTCCCGTTGCTCTGGTGACCGGCGCAAGCCGAGGCATCGGCCGCGGAATAGCACTCGAATTGGCCCGCAGGGGCTACTCGGTAGCGATAAACTACGCCGGTAATCACAAAGCGGCTGAGGAAACCCTGGCGGCGTGTACCGACGCAGGGTCGGGCCGGTTTGCCGCCTTTCAGGCCAACGTCGGTAACCCGCAGGACAGGTCGCGGCTGGTGAGCGAGGTCTGGGACACGTTCGGCACAATCGACGCTCTGGTGAACAACGCCGGAATTGGACCGCGGCAGCGCCTCGATATCACCGAGGCAACCGAAGAATCGTTTCACCAGGTCCTGGATATCAACCTCACAGGTCCCTACTTCCTGACCCAGTCGGTTGTGCGCCGTTGGCTGGGCACCGACGGCAATCCCGATACTGCCGACGTGAGTGCAATTGAGTCCGGGCGCAAGATTGTGTTTGTCGGCTCGATCTCTGCGGATACCGCGTCAATCCAGCGCGGAGAGTACTGTGTATCCAAAGCCGGCCTGGCAATGGCCGCCCGGCTGTGGGCTGCGCGCCTGGCCGCAGAGGGTATTCAGGTGTACGAAGTACGTCCGGGTATCATGGAGACAGATATGACCAGCGGCGTGAAGGCCAAGTACGACGCACTGATCGGCGAGGGGCTGGTGCCGCAGCGGCGCTGGGGAACCCCAGCGGATATCGGGCGACTGGTGCGCGCTATTCTGGATGGCGACCTGGCGTTTTCCACCGGCTCAGTGATTCACTCTGACGGTGGATTTCATCTGCCGCGACTATAGGAGAACCGGAAATGCAGGACCTGGACAAGCTTTGTATACACACGGCCACTACCAAACCGTGGAGCGTCGAGATAGCCGTGGAGAACTACGCGCGTGGTGGTGTCAGCGGTATTACGGTCTGGCGCGACGCACTGGCAAACCGTGATGCGGCCGCTGTAGGGCGCGGCATCCGTGACGCTGGACTACAGGTTGTCAGCCTCTGTCGTGGCGGGTTCTTCCCATCGGTTGACGCCGATAGCCGGGCTCGCGCGCTTGAAGACAATCTGCGCGCGATAGACGAGGCCGAGGCACTGGGCGCACCGCTTATCGTACTGGTCTGCGGGGCCGACCCCGGCCAACCGCTTGCGGACTCTCGAGCCCAGATCGCCGAAGGCATACACGCTGCGGCGGGACGCGCGCGGGAGGCGGGGGTTAAGCTGGCGATTGAGCCGCTGCACCCGATGTACGCGGACGCCAAGTCGGCGGTTAACACCATGCAGAGCGCCAATGACATGTGCGACCAGATCGACCTGCCCAACGTTGGCGTAGCGGTGGATGTCTATCACATCTGGTGGGATCCCAACGCCATCGGAGAGATTGCGCGTTGCGGTGCAGCAGAGCGGATATTTGCCTTTCACGTCTGTGACTGGCGTGTACCCACGCGTGACTTTCTGCTGGACCGCGCTCTGATGGGTGAAGGCTGCATCGACATCCCGCATTTCCGCAACGCAGTGGAACAGGCCGGGTTTGCCGGCTTCAATGAAGTGGAAATCTTCTCGACGCACTACTGGAGCACGGATCAGTCGGCCTACCTGCAGAAGATCATTCAAGCCTACAAAGAACACGTATAAGGAGAGATTCGATGCAACGCAAAATCGGGATAATCATGAACGGTGTCACCGGTCGCATGGGTACCAACCAGCACCTGGAGCGTTCGATCATTGCTATTCGCAATCAGGGTGGAGTGCGCCTTGCCAACGGAGACAGCTTGATGCCGCAGCCGGTCCTGGTTGGCCGCAACCAGGAGAAACTCGAGGTGCTGGCAAAGAAATACCAGGTTGAGCAGTTCACCACTGACCTCGACGCTGCGCTGGCGGATTCTGCCAACGAGATCTACTTTGACGCCCAGCTGACGCAGTTGCGCGTACCGGCGGTCAGGAAAGCAATCGCTGCCGGCAAGTCGATCTACTGCGAGAAGCCAACCGCCGAGTCTACCAGCGAAGCCCTGGCGCTCTACCACGAAGCCGAGGCAGCCGGTGTCAAGCACGGCGTGGTACAGGACAAGCTGTGGCTGCCCGGCATGCGGAAGCTCAAGTACCTGATCGACACCGGGTTCTTCGGACGCCTTGTCAACGTTCGCATGGAGTTTGGCTACTGGGTCTTCGATGGATTCCACCAGACCGCCCAGCGCCCCTCCTGGAACTACCGCAAAGAGGACGGCGGCGGCATCTTCATTGACATGTTTCCGCACTGGCGCTACGTGGTCGACAACCTGTTCGGACCGATCAAGGGAATATCGGCCGTCGGTGCCGTGACCATACCCAAGCGCGTTGACGAAAACGGCAAGCCGTACGATTCAACCGCTGAAGACACCGCCTGGGCAACCTTTGAAACCGAGGCTGGGGTTTTTGTGCACTTCAATACATCGTGGCAGATCAGATTGCGCCGCGATGAAATCATGGGGCTCCAGGTTGACGGAACCAACGGCTCAGCCTGGGTTGGACTGCGCGACGTCTACATCCAGAGCGAAGGCGCAACTCCCAAGCCGGTCTGGAATCCTGACATTCCCAACCCGGTCAACTTCTACGAAAGCTGGACCAGAATGCCGGACCGCGATCCGTACGAAAACGCCTTCAAAATTCAGTGGGAGCTGTTTCTGAAGTACCACGCCGGCGCCGCTGAGTTCCGCTGGGATCTGCTGGAAGCCGC
>SKLB01000120.1 GCA_007123465.1 Spirochaetales bacterium | reverse complement strand
AACGCCAGAAATCAACCTGGCGGACCAAAGTTGGTCTGGCGGAAATGCTCAAGGGTGGCGTGATTATGGATGTCACCAACGCTGAGCAGGCAAAGATTGCAGCAGACGCCGGCGCGCAAGCGGTAATGGCGCTGGAACGCGTTCCGGCGGACATCAGAGCCGCCGGAGGCGTAGCGCGAATGTCCGATCCAAAGATAATCGAGGACATTCAGAAGACGGTCACAATTCCGGTGATGGCCAAGTGTCGAATCGGACATTTGGTTGAAGCGCAGATTCTTGAGGCTTTGGGCGTTGATTTTATAGATGAGAGCGAAGTTCTCACCCCGGCCGACGATCGCTTCCATGTTGACAAGCAGAACTTTCGGGTACCCTTTGTCTGCGGCTGCCGCGATCTCGGTGAGGCGCTGCGCCGCATCGGTGAGGGCGCCGCGATGATCAGAACCAAGGGCGAAGCCGGTACCGGCGATGTTGTAGAGGCCGTGCGTCATCTGCGCACCCTTTGTGGCGGTATCCGCCGCTTGCAGCTGTTGCCGCGTGAAGAGCTGATGGCCGAGGCCAAAGAGCTTGGGGCACCCTATGATCTGGTGGTCGAAGTTGCGCAGACCGGCAAGCTGCCGGTACCCAACTTTTCGGCCGGAGGTGTGGCAACCCCGGCTGACGCGGCGCTGATGATGCAGCTTGGTGCAGAAGCGGTCTTTGTAGGATCGGGAATCTTCAAGTCCGAGGACCCCGCGCGCCGCGCACGCGCAATTGTGGATTCGGTTGCCAATTATAACGACCCGGAAATGCTGGCCAGGCTGTCGTATGACCTCGGACCGCCGATGTCCGGCATAAACGTTGCCGGCATGCTCGCCGAAGACCGCATCGCCGTGCGCGGCTGGTAATTCTCACCGCGTTGGCGATTATCGGCGTACTGGCTTTGCAGGGCGATTTCTCCAGGCATATTGGCGTTATTGAAGCGCTCGGCAGCAGCGCGCGCGCGGTACGCACGCCCAAAGAGATCGCTGAACTCGACGGACTCATTATACCCGGCGGTGAGAGCACAACCATCGGCATGCTGATGCAGCGCTTTGCGCTGCTTGACGCCGTACGCAGCGCGGTACAACGCGGGATGGCTCTGTTTGGAACCTGTGCCGGTGCAATTCTGATGGCCACCGAGATCAGCGGCAGTGATCAGCCTCGTCTCGGCCTGATCGATATGTCCGTTGAACGCAACGCCTACGGGCGCCAGATAGAGAGTTTTGAAGCTGTCATCGGGGATGAACAGCTACTGCCTGGATCAGAAACGTTGACTGCGGTCTTTATCAGGGCGCCGCGAATTACGCGCATCGGCACTACCGTACGCGTCCTGGCGCGTTTTGAATCCGCTCCGGTACTGGTGCAGCAGGATCGACTACTGGCAGCTACCTTCCATCCGGAGTTGACCGAGAACCGTTCGATCCACGCCCATTTCCTGAATCTCAGCGGTCACGTATGAGGTTGTAGTCCACCAGCTGCCGCAGTACCGCTACCGCTTCATCCAGACCGGACCGCGCCGGCGCGGCGTGCATCGCGCCGGCGCCGAACAGGCGGTCTATGCGCAGATGCACCGCTTCAGCCCGTGAAGCAAGTTCCTGATGCAGCTGTGCGCGCACCCCCAGAGAGTCTATCAGAGCACAGATGTAGTCTATGTCGTGGCGCGTCACACTCTCTGCGCCGAAGAGTCGCTCGAGGGTAGCGCGTTCAGCCGCGGGAGCAGCGGCAAACAGACGCGCGCGCACAATGGTCTTCTTGTCTTCCATGATGTCCGAACCAACCGGCTTGCCGATCTGATCGTCGGAACCGAAAATTCCGATCTCGTCATCCCTGATCTGGAATATGATTCCAATCTCCTCACCGAGGGCCCCCAGCTGTTCATTCAGTTGCGCATCACCACCGGCGGCAGTTGCCCCCAGTATCAGCGGCAGGGAAAACGTATAGCGACCGGTCTTGTAGCGGTAGAGCTGCAGAATCTCGGCTTCGTCTACCTCATCCTGTCGTACCCCGTTGGTGACATCGTGCATCTGTGCTACGCCAACCAGCGCCACCTCGTCGGTAAAGCAGTTCATCAGTACGCGATACGTCTGTGCATCCACCGGTGCGGCAGCGATGAGCCGGCACGCCAGAAAGAAGGCGATATCTCCGCTGCAGATACCCATCGCTTCGCCAAAATGCTCGCTGTTGCCGCGGTAGCCGCGCTTCCAGGCAATCTCCGTGTACTGTCTGTGAATCGATAGCTTGCCGCGCCGCGTATGATCGTGGTCCATGATATCGTCGTGTATCAACAGGAATGACTGCGTCAGCTCCATCGCAGCAGCAAGCGGTGCCGCGCGGCTGCTCTCTGCTCCTCCTGCGAGTTCATAGCCGAGGTAGACCAGCGCGCCGCGAATCATCTTTCCACCGGCGCTGTAATCCAGCAAACGTTCGACTACATCGGGGCCCCACGAACCAGCAACTTTGATCAGCGCAGCGCGCTCGGTCAGGAAGTCCCGCAGGCAGCTGAGCGTTCTGTCCTTCTGTGCGCTGAGGTAATCAAGCATATACGGGAGCTTCCTTGCGATCGATCAGGGCGTTGCGGGCAATCTGGGTGAAAATTCTGATCCTGCCCGGTTTGACTTTGGAGCGATAGACAATCATCGGGTCATCGCGGATCACCCGCCCGGTCCAGTGGTACATATCGGCCGCGGTTTTGACCGCTACACGGTAGCGCAACGGTATCAGCGCAAAACCGCGCGCTGCTTCCTGTTGCCACTGTTCGTAGCGATCGAGCTGGGCGGATATGAAGCGCACAAACTCCGGTCGGTTGGCGGCGGCTTCCGCCGATTGCAGCGACTGCAGCGTTGTCTCGTCGAGGGGCAGATAAGTGCGCCCGAATCCGTTATCTTCCTCGATATCACGGATGAAATTGATGTACTGCATGGCCCGTCCGAGCATACGCGCCGCGTAGTGCGCCTCCGGTGGAAGGCGCATAATCTGCGCCATGAACAGGCCGATCACCTCGGCTGAGCCGTAGATGTACTCGAGGGTCTGCTCCAGCGTTCGGTAGGTCTTTCTGCTGAGATCCATCTCCATGGCGTGCAGGAACGCCTCAACCCATTCCGGGGCCAGCTGCCGCTGCCCGATGAGCGCTACGAAATCGTCTATCACCGGATCGCCGCTGGGTGTACCGGCAAGCGCGTTGCGGTAGGCGTGGCAGTACGCTGCAAAAGCGTCTGCCTGCTGCGGAACACTATCAACATAGTTATCCGCCTTGCGCACGAATCCGTAGAGTACAAACACGTCGCGCCGCACGTGCGGCGGAAAGAAGAGCGTTGAGTTGAAGTATGTCCTGCTGCCGCGGCGGAACAGTTGATACTGCGGCTTCATCGCTGCTCCTGAGTGATCGCGTTGCAGATAACCTTGGATGCAATGAAGGTCATGGGAACGCCGACACCCGGATGGGTATACTGCCCCGAGTAGAACAGATTGGCTACCTTTCTACTGCGCTGCGAAGGCCGAAACACCGCCGTCTGACCCAGGGTATGCGAGATACCGAGCGCCGTTCCCTGGAAGGCGTTGTAGTCGGCGCTGAAGTCCCGGTGAGAATAGATACGTTCAACCACTATGCTGTCTCGTACCCGTTCGCCGATCAACTGCTCAAAATGCGTCAGCACCTTCTCGTACCAGTGGCGGCGTATCTGGTCGCTGTCATCGAGCCCGGCGGCTACCGGGATCAGAAAGAACAGGTTCTCGTGCTCCCGCGGCGCTACGCTTGGATCGTCAAACGATGCGCAGCTTATGTAGTACGAGAATGTATCGGGCCAGCGCGGTTTGTCAAAGATGGCCGCAAAGTGATCATCCCACGGATCGGTGAAATAGAGGTTATGATGCACAAGTTGCGGCAGCTTTCGATTAAGTCCCAGATAGACAATGAACATGGTCGGCGCCATGACACGGCTGTTCCAGTAACGCTGCGAGTAACTGCGCTGTTCGGCGTCCAGCAGGTTGGTCTCGGCCCACGCGTAATCGGCGTTGACCAGTACGGCGTCTGCAGGGAAACGTTCACCCCGCACTTCCACACCGGCCGCGCGGCCGTTCTGTACCACAACACGCTCCACCGGCGCCTCTGTCCGTACCTCGACGCCCTGTTGCTGCAGCAGCCGAGCGAGGCCGTTCACCAGTGAAGTCATGCCGCCGTGGGGAAAGAACACTCCCAGATTGAGGTCAACGTGCGACATGATCGAGTACAGCGCGGGAGCGTTGCGCGGGCTGCTGCCAAGAAAGACCATTGCGTATTCCAGAATCTGCTTGGCGCGGCGATCCTTGAAATAGCGCTCGACAAAACCATCGAGCCTGGAGAACACGTTGAGTTTGAGACCTTCGGTCATGAGGCGCCAGTTGAGAAACTGGAAGATGCTGCGATATTCCTTATAGAGGAACTGTTGCATCGCAACGTTGTACTTGTATTCAGCCTGCGCAAGATAGCGCCGCAGCTTGGCGGCACCGTCGGGCTCCAGTTGCTCGAATACCGCTTCTACCGCCGCACGGTCGGCGCTGATATCAACGTACTCACCGGGCTTGAAGAAGACGCGATAGTAGGGATCAAGACGGTAGAGAGTGTAGTAGTCACGCCGATCTACTCCGAAGTCTGCAAAGAACTGATCGAACACTTCGGGCATCAGGTACCACGACGGTCCCATATCAAAGCTGAAATCGCCGCTGTTCCAGACCCGCGCGCGTCCGCCCAGCTGATCATTCTTTTCGAACAGTGTCACCTTCCAGCCCTGCCGGGCAAGGTAGGCTGCCGCCGTCAAACCGCCAAATCCGCCGCCAACCACAGCAATACGTTTTTGCATCTGCGTTCTCGCATTTGTTTCAAGTTTTATCGCTACAGCATACTATCCACAAGCGCTGAGTTCAACAAAAAAATCAAGGACCACGCACGGTCACGGCCTGCCAACCAAACCGCCGGCTTTCTCCTGCTGTGGTTGTCATTGTTTCAACGGGGTCGTATACTTTAATGGCAAACCGAAAACAAAGGGGATTGTATGAAGCGTTTATATGGCGTTCTCTTGATTCTGTTGCTGGTGGCAGCCTCAGCTGCGGCTGGTGGAGGGAGAGAGCGAGACGAAGCAGTTGAAGAACAGCCTGAAGCCACTGAGGTTGTCAGTGACAACAAAGTTGTCCAGATGCACTATGAAGGGACTCTGGATGACGGTACGGTGTTCGATAGCTCTGAGGGGCGTGAGCCGCTTGAATTCATCTACGGTGTTGGCATGCTGATTCCGGGGCTGGAAGACCAGATGGAGGGACTTCGCGTTGGTGATCGCAAGACCGTGCGGGTCGCCGCCGATGACGCCTACGGGCCGTATATGGATGAGGCGCTGCAGGAGATTCCTCTCAACCAGATGCCGGCGGATATCCAACTTCAGGAAGGCATGCAGCTGGTAGCTCAGAGTCCTCAAGGACCTATTCCGGTGACCGTGCTGGAAATCCGCGAGGAAACCGTAATTATTGATTTCAATCACCCGCTTGCCGGGGAGGCTCTGACCTTTGATATTGAGGTAGTAGCGGTACGAGACGCCACCGAAGAGGAACTGGAACCATTCTCGGCGCAAATGCCGGTCATGCCGCAGTAAATCACCATCTCACGTTCTTGATAGAGCCGGTTTTTCCGGCTCTTTTTTTGTATCTATAAGTCTGGTTT
>SKLB01000015.1 GCA_007123465.1 Spirochaetales bacterium | reverse complement strand
GTTGCGTAGAATCGCGCCGTTCGATGTACTTGGCCACATCGGCAAACGGGGCAATCCAGAAGTCCTGGCCGACAAGATAATCCAGCAACCCGCGGTAGGTCTCTATCGGCAACGGCTGCCAGCCAACCGCCGCGCGCGCAATCCGGCCATCGTCTATGCCGTGCAGAGACAGTACCGCCCAGCCTCCGCTGTCGAGCACATGTTGTGCGGCATGGCTCCAGGACAGCGGCGTCTCCAGCGGGCGGACAGCAAGCGCGTTGACGCGCTGCAGATCTGCCGGCCGGGCACCCGGCACACCGGTCTCGATGTAGCGCGCTGTTGTTGCCTGTCCGGCGCGCGCGGCAATGTAGTAGTGAGTTGCCAGCGCGCGGCCAACGCTGTTGCTGCGCCAGTAGGGCCAGGCAAAGCTCAGACCGCGTTGCTGCGGTATCTCGTGCTGCAGACGCAGCATCGATTGCCGCAGTTGTCGGTCTGTGGCACGTAAATCGAGCGTGGTGAGGTCTGGATGGCTATGGGAATGGCTGCCGATTTCGTGTCCGCGCGCCGCCATCTCGCGTGCCTGGTTCCAGCTGAACTGCAGACGCTGGGTGTCGCCGTCGTGCCAGATTCCTTTGTCCAACACCCCGGTGATCGCGTAGAATGTGCCGCGCAGCCCGCGACGGTCCAGTTCCGGTGCCGCCAGCAGGTAGTGGTCCAGCGTACTGTCATCAAAAGTAAGCGAAGCCGCCGCGCGTGCTCCGTCACGCCAGCGCAACACCTCCGCGGCTACCGGCGGTCGATGCGGCTCAACCGCCGGCTCGATCTCGGGCAGCGGCAGGCTGCGGCAGCCTGCCGCCAGAACCACCAGCGCAATTACGAACAGCCGGTTGTAGAGCCGCAGGTGTCGCATTTCATGCACGTCCCGTTGCGCAGCAGCGTGAAGTGACCGCACGCAGAACACGGGTCGCCCTCGTAGCCTTTCAGCCGCGCCAGCTTGCGCTGCTTGCCGGCATCTGCCACCGCTACCGTGCTGCGCCGTCCCGCCTGGGGGTTTGCTGCCGCCCCATGCTGCGGTGCAGGCGTCTGCGGGCGCGCTTCTGCGCTATCGCGCGTTGGCTCGTTGCCGCTTGAGGTCTCACGGCCGGTTGTCGCTGGTGCAGCGGATTCCGCCGCTGCGGCGCTGTGCGCGGCAGGCTCGGACACGGGCGTTGAGTTGCCGTCCAGAGTGGAGGTGGCAATCAGGTCATCCGGCTTGACCTGCACCAGATCGGTACGATTGAGATAGGATAGGGCGAGGTCGCGGAAAACCAGGTCGAGTACCGAGGTGGCCATTTTGATGTTCTGGTGTCCACTGACGATACCGTTGGGTTCGAAGCGGGTAAAGGTAAAGGCGTCGACATATTCTTCGAGCGGAACACCGTACTGCAGACCAAGCGAGACCGCAATTGCAAAACTGTTGACCAGCGAACGGAACGCCGCCCCCTCTTTGTGCATGTCCAGAAAAATCTCACCCAGGGTTCCGTCGGCGTACTGCCCGGTTCTGATGAACAGACTGTGGTTGCCGATCTTGGCTTTCTGCGTGTAGCCCACGCGTCGCCCCGGCAGCACCCGCCGTTGAGCGCGCCTCGGAGTATAGGGTGCATCGGCGGCCGGCTGTGCAGCAGCCGGTGCCTCGGCGTTCAGTTCCAGCAGCTTCTCGGCGATCTTGTCGGCACCGGCGCCCAGGCTGCTCAGAGGCTGGCTCAGCTTCGAACCGTCGCGGTAGAGCGCTATTGACTTCAGCATCAGGCGCCACGACAGCATGTGGGCCTCTTCCACCTCGCCAATGGTGACGGCGTTGGGCATGTTGATTGTCTTGGAGATAGCGCCCGATACAAACGGCTGCACCGCGGCCATCATCTCCACGTGCCCACGCCAGCTGATCGAACGCGTTCCCAGGCGCCCCGACGGGCTGGCGGTATCAAAGACCGGCAGGTGCTCCGGCTTGAGATGTGGGCAGCCCTCTACCGTCATTGCGCCACAGGCGTAGATCTCGGCGGCATCTATATCCTGTTGGGTGTACCCGAGATGCTTCAACAGGTCAAAACCCGGCAGCGTGTAGGTAGCCTCTGGTATACCGAGTTCCTGCTGCATGACCTCGTCACCGAGCACGTAGTGGTTGAATACTCCAGCGAGGTTAAAGGCGTTCTCGAGCGAGTCTTCAATAGTGTCCAGAGTCTTGTCACTGAAGCCCCCGGCGGCCAGACGTTCACGGTTGACCCCGGGTGCGTTATCGAGCGTTGCGTGACCGAGACAGTAATCGATGATCTCCTGAACCTGCTTGCCGGAGTATCCCAACTTCTTCAGCGCCGGAGGAATCGAGCGGTTGATGATCTTGAAGTATCCGCCGCCGGCGAGCTTCTTGAACTTCACCAGGGCAAAGTCCGGTTCTACCCCGGTAGTGTCACAGTCCATGACCAGCCCAATGGTTCCGGTAGGCGCTATTGCGGTGGCCTGGGCGTTGCGGTAGCCGTGCCGCTCGCCGAGCTCCAGTGCACGGTCCCACGAATCACGCGCGGCCTGCAGCAGTTCTGCTGGGCAGAGTTTCTCATCTATACCCCGCGGAATAATAGTCAGCCGCTGGTACTCTTCAGCCGGCGCATTGTACGCGGCGCGCCGGTGATTGCCAATCACGCGCAGCATATGCTGCCTGTTGGCCTCGTAACGCGGGAATGGCCCGGTGTCCGCCGCCATCTCGGCCGAGGTGGCGTAGGATTCACCGCTGAGGATCGCACTCAACGCCGCGGCGGTGGCACGGCCTTCGTCGCCATCGTAGGGCAAGCCCATCACCATCAGCAGGGTACCGAGATTAGCGTACCCCAGACCAAGAGTGCGGTAATCGTAGCTCCTGCGCGCTACTTCGCGGCTGGGAAACTGCGCCATGACAACGCTGATTTCGAGTACAAGCGTCCACAGGCGAATAGCGTGCAGGTACGCTTCTATATCAAAGGCACTCTTGTCTGCGTCGTAGAACGTCAGCAGGTTGAGAGACGCCAGGTTGCACGCGGTATCGTCGAGAAACATGTACTCGCTGCACGGATTAGACGCACGGATGTCACCGTCTTCGGGGCAGGTATGCCACTCATTGATGGTGGAGTGAAACTGCAGCCCGGGATCGGCACACTGCCACGAGGTGCGCGCCATATTGCGCCACAGGTCGCGCGCTCTGATAGTCTTGCGAACCGACCCGTCGGTACGCGCAATCAGATTCCAGTCTGCGTCGTCGAGCACCGCCTGCATGAACTCGTTGGCCACGCGCACCGAGTTGTTGGAAGACTGTCCGCTTACCGTGTTATAGGCTTCGGAGTCCCACTCAGTGGTGAACTCAACCAGCAGGGGCTCAAGATCACCCTCGCGTGCGCGCTGCAGCACCTGGTGAATGAACGAGGTCGGGATCTCGGCGTCCATGGCGGCGAGAACCGCCTGATGCAGGTTGCGGTTGAAATCGGGATCGCAGGCCGACTGAAGCTCACCGCCGTGTTGCTTGATTGTCTCGAGCACGGCACGCATCTTACGCGCGATTATTCGGCTTCCGGCTACCATGCTGGCTACCTTGTACTCTTCTGCGGCCTTCCATTCGACGTAGCGCTCAATGTCGGGATGGTCTGCATCGAGCGTTACCATCTTGGCGGCGCGGCGGGTTGTCCCGCCGCTCTTGATCGCAGCAGCGGAGCGGTCGGCGATCTTCAGAAATGACAGCAGCCCCGATGAAACACCACCACCGGACAGCGGCTCGGTCTCACCGCGAATGCGCGAAAAGTTGGAACCGGTACCGGAGCCGTACTTGAACAGCCGCGCTTCGCGCGTCACCAGATCCATAATACCGCCGTCATTCACCAGATCGTCGGTAACGTCCATGATGAAGCAGGCGTGTGGCTGCGGCCGCTCGTAGGCGCTCTGCGAAGGCTTGATCTCACCGGTTTCCGGCTCAACGAAGTAGTGCCCCTGGGCCGGCCCTTCGATACCGTAGGCTGCGTGCAGACCAGTGTTGAACCATTGTGGAGAGTTGGGTGCGCCCATCTGCTGCGCCAGCATGTAGCACATCTCGTCGTAGAATGCGCGTGCGTCTTCATCGGTGTCAAAATAGCCGGCGCGTTCGCCCCAGATTGTCCAGGTGTGTGCCAGCCGGTGGAAAACCTGGCGTGCATCGTATTCCTGATCTCCGTGTCCGTTCTTTGAGGGAACCCCGGATTTGCGGAAGTACTTCTGTGCCAGAATATCGGTTGCAATCTGAGACCAGCCGGACGGCACAACCACACCCTCTCTGCGAAATATGACCGAGCCGTCAGGATTCCTGATTTCGGAAACCCTGGTATCCCAGGTTATTCCGGTATACGGCCCGGAGCTGCTATCGGTAAACCGTCGTGTGATTTTCACCCAAACACCCCCATATATAATGCTCTACCCATACTGTATACACCATATAGCGGCAGTGTGCAACCGTCAGCCGTCAGAAAACCCGGGAATTTCTGCGTGCGACAGGACTCTGTACGCACCTTCCGCTCTTAGTGTAGGATACACCCATTCAAAGCGCTCAGGTGGTTGAACCGATGAAGGTTGATGAAGTTGTGCAGGTGGTTGATGGCTCAGTGCTCACGGATACCCGCATATCCGAGGACCATACCGTGGTACACGGTTTCTCGTCTGATCTGATGAGCGATGTCTTGACCGTAACCGCAGAACACGTGTTGCTGATCACCGGGCTCTCGAATGCGCAAACGGTACGAACCGCAATGATGTCCGACATACACGTTGTCCTGATCGGACGTAACAAGCGCATCACCGACGAAATGAAGACACTGGCCGAACAGAACCACGTCGTTCTGATCGGGACCGCGTATTCGATTTTCCGCGCCTCCGCGGAACTCTACAATGCCGGCCTGAAACCAATCTTCTGAAAGACACAGGTTGCGGCCTGTTGCAATCCGGCGGTTTTCTTTTATACTTTGAGTAACGTACGGAAAACCAGTGGCCGAGGTCAGATGCAGGACTACCGGGACGATCTTCAGTCAAATTACCGCACAGTGGCCAAACGCATCCGCGATCTGCAGGGCCGGCTGCGTGCCAGTCATGATTCATTGTCTAAACGCACTATTGTCGATGAATTGACCAAGCTCGAGCAGGAGCGGCTCAAGATCGATAACGTCTTCCTTGAAGGCGGTACGCAGCGCGCCGCTGAGGATGAGTTCGAGGGGTTTCCAATCCTCGCATCACTTCAGAAGCGCTACTCCGATCTACTCAAAACGCACGCGACGCAGGTGCACGAGATCCAGGCGCTATTGCTCTATCTGCGCTATTTTGAAGATGAGTTCATCGGGCTGTTCAGCGAACGCAAGTTGAAGCTCGACGTCAAGTATTCGGTTGAGCGAGACGGTTTCTACCATCAGTTCAGCCAGCTCTCGCGCCGCGTTGCCAACTACTGCGATGAAGCGCTGCGTATCCAGGACGGCAATTACTCCAAAACCTACGAGCAGGATATGCTGAAACGCATGGTGGAGATGCGCCACGCGGTAGTCATCGAATCAAATACGTTCTTCGGTCGTGTGCACCGCTTCTCAGGGGAGTTGATCGACGATCTCGACGGCGACGGAATACTGTGCCAGAATGGAGAATCTGAACTGTCCTACGGTGACCTCGATCGCGAGACCGAGCTGCGCGGCCTCACGGTACGCGATGCGCTGCAGTCGATGTTTGATACCTGCGACGAGATCCTCGAGTATCTCGATGTACCGGATTTCCAGCGAT
>SKLB01000296.1 GCA_007123465.1 Spirochaetales bacterium | reverse complement strand
GTCAACCGCGTCTGTAGCTATGCTTGGTATAGACGGAGGCCCTTATGCAACGATTTCTGATTCTTCTGCTCCTGGTCAGCAGCGCCGCAGCCGCGGCAGCCGATATATTCGATGATCTGGAACGATTGCACGAAGCCGATCAACATCAGCAAATTCTGGATACCATCGAAGCCGAGCTGCACACCACATCCAACCGCTCACAGCGTGCAGCGCTACTGTGGCGCCGCGCGCGTGCGCAGCTCACCTTGGCCGACTACGGACACTGGCGCGGTGACTTGTCGGACCGCGAAGCGATCGCTCTGCTGCAAACCGCCGAGGGATACGCTGATGAAGCAATTGAACTTGATTCCGCGGCCGCCGATCCCTATTTCTGGAAAGCCGCAACAATGGGGTTGCGCGGCCAGATTCGCGGTGTACTCAACTCGCTGTTCATGGCGTCCGACATCCGCGATTGGGCGGAAGAAGCCCTCGAACGCGACCCTGATCACACCGAAGCGCATTACCTGCTCGGCCAGCTCTACCGCGAACTGCCACGCTGGCCGATATCATTTGGTGACCGCGACAAGGCCGTGTCTTATTTAAGGAGATCTGTTGAATTGCACGAGCGCGAATATCGTGGCAACGTTGTACAGGTGCGTTACTTTGATCTCTACACCCAACTGGCTGACGCACTGTGGCAGCGCAATGACCGCGGTGATCGCGATGAGGCGGTCACGCTGTTACAGGAGGTAGTCAAAGATCTGCAGAAGATCTCTGCCCCGACTGTGCGCGAACGCAAAGACCTTGAGTCGGCCAGCGACCTGCTCGCGGACTGGCGTTGAGTCAGCCTCGGCTGGCAACGATAACCACCCGTCCCGGAGCTATCCGCAGCACACGCGTAGTGGTATCTCTGTGGCTCTCAGGGTTGCGTGTCCACGAGCTGCGCTCTACCATCCGGCGCAGCTCGTGCGGCCTGAAGCCGCGCTTGATTGATAACGCACCGTCGTAGCTCGCAAAGCTGTTGTGCAACAGCAGTGCAGCAAACACCCGATAACCGAATAGCGACCAGTGCGAACGCAGCAGATCGTTGGCCAGCAGACGGCGCCCGCAGATTTGATAGCTCAGGTCCAGAAACCGCCCGATCTGCTGATCATTGAGGTGATGCAGAAAGTGGTTACAGATCACGTAGTCCCACTGGCCGCGAATCTCGAAGACCGAACCCTCCAGCACTTCGATTGCAGGCTCTTCGGCCACCTGCCGCCGCGCAAAGGCGAGCACACGCTGGTCATGATCAAGACAGCTGATAGAAAGCGAAAGCCCGCAACGCTCTGCTTTGCGACGCAGCCACAGCGCGACATCGCATCCGCCGGCGCCAACGTCCAGTACGGTAGCGTGCGTGACACCGCGCGCCAGCATATCGCGCAGAACATAGCGGCGCAACAGGGAGCGCATCCTCGACAGTAGAAGATTTACCAGCCAGAACTGCCGCAGCGTCTGTTCGAGTTGCAGCCGGTCACTTTCGGGGTCATCCATCAGCTCGGGCGCGCTGCTGCGCTGCGCTGGATACCACCGGCTGAACAACTTCATACGCGGATCACGCCAACCCGTTTCTCAGCAGCGCTCGAGATACGCCGATTCGACCGTCAGTCCCGGCCCAAACGCCGCGGCAAATACCGCACCACCAGCTGGATTGTGCAACATACGCTGCAGCACAAAGAAGATTGTTGCCGAACTCATGTTACCGTAGTTCTGCAGCGTTGCGTAGGAATCCTCGAGTGCGCCGGAAGGCAGTTCCAGCGCCGAGGCAACGCGGTCCAGTATAGCGCGCCCGCCGGGATGAATGGCCCACAGACGCACGTCCTGCTTCTGCAGCCCGACTGCCTGCATTGTGCTCGAGACGATATCGCCGATATCCCGCTGCAGCAGCTTTGGAACGTAGGAGGAGAGCTTCATGTCAAAGGCGATGTCTCCCAGGCGCCAGGACATCGCCTGATCGCTGTCCGCTATGATGCGTGAGAAGAAATCCACCAGCCGGAATGCGCCGGCGCCAGGCGCTGCGCTCGATACCAGCGCCGCTGCTGCACCATCGGCAAACAGCGAATTGGCAACCATGGTGTCCGGTTCGGGCTTGAACTGGAAGTGCAGGCTGCACAGTTCAACATCAACAATCAAAACGCGTGCTGCGGGATCTGCGCTGCAGATAGTGTGTGCCATCTTGATTGCCGGAAATCCCGCGTAGCAGCCCATGAAACCGATGTGATAGCGGTGCAGATTGGCAGAAAGCCCAAAACGCTGCACCAGCTGATAGTCAAAACCGGGTGCGGAGAAGCCGGTGCAGGTGACGGTAATCAGATGGGTAATCTCAGCTGGACGCACCTCAGGGTGATCCTGAAACAGTTTCTGCACCGCGCGCCCCGAGAGCTCTTCGGCGTGACGCACAAACAGGTCGTTGCGCACGGCAACAGTGGGTTCGGGAAGCAGTTCTTCGTTACGCGCAAAAAACTGGTATTCTGCTACCGGCTTACCGTAGTCTTCTATTACCGAGTGGCGCCTGGCGATTCGCGTGTTGCGATAGATTCGCTGCAGGAAGCTGCGCTCCTTAGCGCCGTACATCGGCAGCCCGCTCATGAACTCCAGCGCAAACTCCTGGGTATACGAACGATCGGGGACCGCGGTTGCGATGCTTTGCAGCCATACGTTCTGGTTTCTTGACATAAATGGTAGACTGAAAGTACCTTGTCTTGCGATGAAAGGCAACCACAGAGCGCGATTGACCGCGATTGCGGCTGCACAGCTGCGTTCGCCGTCGCATAAACGCGCGTACAATCGCCGTCTGTTTGCCGAGGTAGCCCCGCGTTATCAGCTGGTTACCCGCTGCCTGTCTTTTGGCCGCGATCAATACTGGAAAGAGCTCTTGCTGCAGCGCCTGCCGCAGTCCGCTGATCCGGTTGTGGTGGACCTGGCGTGCGGTACCGGAGATCTGACGCTGGCACTGGCTCAGCGCTATCCCGGCGGACAGGTAACCGGTTACGACATCAGCGCTGAAATGCTGCAACGCGCCCGCAGTCGGGCGCAGAGAGCTGCACTGAGAAACGTCTGCTTTTTCGAAGGCGATATGAATGAACTGAGTATGGCGCCGCAAAGCGTTGATATCGTGACCGGCAGCTACGCCATCCGTAACGCTCCCGATCTGCAGAACACGCTATTCGAGATATATCGGGTGCTGCGCCCCGGTGGCAGTGCGGCCTTTCTCGAGTTCTCCTGCCCGCCGTCACCATTGCAGAGAGCGTTGCGGCTGCGCCTGCTGCGGCTCTGGGGGCAGATCTGGGGGCTGCTGCTGCACGGAAACCCTGAGGTCTACGCGTATATAGCGCGCAGCTTGAGTCATTTCCCGGACAGTCGGGCATTCGAGCAACTGCTGCGGCGCATCGGCTTTGAATCTCCGCGTTCACACGATTTTCTGGCCGGCTTTGTGCGCGCCACGTGGGTCGAGAAACCGCTTACCGCGTAGCGCCAGAGCAGCGCTGCGCATCGGTATGCTCTGCATCGAGAAATGGCGTGCCAACAGCGCTGCCGCGCCGTGCATCAGCAGACTCACTATCGCGTTGCGCAGCAGTGAAACCGGCCGCCCACGGAGGGTTCCCACGCGCATGCCGGCCCACGCACGCCGTGCCGCTGCACGCGAAGCTTTACGCCGCGCCCGCTGGTAGCGGGCGGCCGTTGGCTCGTGGCCGGCGCTTGCGTTGCGCGCTGAGCGCCCAAGCGCGTGCGACAGCGTAAACGCCAGCAGTTCCGCATCGCCGAAACCGGTATTCATGCCCTGGCCACCGATCGGACTCATTGTGTGCGCAGCATCACCGGCAAAGAAAAGCCGGTTATCGACAAAACGGGCCAACTCGCTGCGCTCGGGTTGAAATGCGCTCTGCCATACGCGGTCGTCACGGCGCAGCGCCACCCCGGCGCGCGAGTAAACCAATCCTTCCAGGTCGATGTCATCCTGGCCGCCGGCAGCAGCCACAGCACGCGGCAGCTGCACGATCCAGCGGCGTCCGGCGTCCGGCAACGGAAACGACTCTACCGCACCGTTGTGCGTAAACCAGAGATGTGCATCACTGCCGAGGGTGCCGCGGTCATGAAAATCGGCCATGAAGAATGCGGCTCGATAACTGACTCGTTTTCTCGCTATGCCTGCGGCAAGCGCGATGCTGCTGCGGGCTCCATCGGCGGCAACAGCGTAGCGCGCGTGCAGCAGCGCTTCATCGCTGCACTCCGCGGTCACGCCGTCAGCGGTGTGCATAACCCGCTCAACGTGGACGGCGTTGCGCAACTCAACGCAGCGGTAACTCGTTGCAGCCTGGCGCAACAGTACCGCGGTGCGCTGCTGCGGTATCGAGAGAATAAACGGAAACCGCGGATGTACGCTGTTAAACAGCAGCCGTCCGAGCTCGCGCGAGCTTCCGTGGACCACCGCTCGCCGTACCGCAACTCCGACGCGCGCAAAGTCCCCTGCAAGCCCGACAGATTCCAGAATCTCCAGCGATGGCGGCGTGATACCGATGGCGCGAGATTGCGGCGCGGGTTCCCTCTGGCGTTCGACCAGAAGCGTGCGTACGCCACGAACCCCGAGCAGATTTGCCAGCAGCAGCCCCACCGGCCCAGCGCCAATGATCAATACCTCTGTTTTCATAGGTGTCCCCTATCATACCCGCGGCGCAGCGATGCGTCCACGTCAAATAGCGCCGCGGTCAAGAACAGCGGCGACGCTTGATCAAGGCCGCGTTTGGGCCTACCTTGTAATTTATGCATAGTTATCGAATTGGCATCATTGGTTTCGGCTCGATTGGCAAGGTTCACGCGTGGTCCTACTCTGCGCTGCCGTATTACTACAACCCGCTGCCTTTTGACGCGCGTGTTGTTGCGGTAGCTACCGCTCACCAGGACAGCGCAGATGCAGCCGCACGCGTCAGCGGTGCCGAGCGTGCGTCCACTGATTTTCGTGATATTACCGAAGCAGCAGATATCGATGTTGTGCACATCTGTTCACCGAACGATCAACACCTGCCGCAACTGCGGTCTGCGCTTTCTCACAACAAGCACATCTACTGCGACAAACCGCTACTGGCGAACTGGGCCGAAGCCGTGCAACTGCTGCCCGCACTGGCGGCCCACCGGGGCCACTTCGGCGTGGCCTTTCAGATCCGCTTCTTCCCTGTGGTCCTGCGTGCCGCGCAGCTATTGTCTGCCGGACGCCTGGGCCGGATTCTTTCGTTTCGTGTCAGCTACCTGCACTCCGGCAGTGCCGACCCGGAGGCCCCGGCCAAGTGGAAGATGACGTCTGCTGCCGGCGGCGGAGTTATCGCCGACCTGGCCTCGCACGTGGGCGACCTCCTGGCGGCTCTGGGCGCAGAGTTAACCGAACTCAGCGCGCAGTCTGCAATATCGTTTGCCACGCGGCCGGCGGCCGATGATCCGCAGCAGCGCGTCACGATCGACGCAGAAGATCACGTAGTAGCATTGGTCAGGGCCGCGTTTAGCGGCGCAGAGCCGGCACTTGGAACGATAGAAGCCACCAAGATCGCTACCGGCAGCGAAGATGAGCTGCGGCTGGAGCTTCACGGTACCGATGGTGCGCTACGCTTCAACAGCATGACTCCACACTGGCTGGAGCTCTTCGATGCTACGCGCCCGGACGCGCCATTAGGTGGAGAGCGCGGTTGGACGCGCATCGACGTGGGACAACGTTACCCCGAGCCTGCAGCAGCGTTCCCCGGGCCCAAGTTTGCCATGGGCTGGGTGCGCTGCCACCTGGC
>SKLB01000023.1 GCA_007123465.1 Spirochaetales bacterium | reverse complement strand
TGGGATAAGCTCACGGGCAAAGCCGATGCGGTGACCCGGGTGCTGGATGAGTGTTTGCAGCTGGCGATTTCCGCGGAGGATTGGGACGCTGCCGGTGGACTCTACCTCTCCCAGGCGCATTCAGCGCGGTACTCGATGTACGATTCGCCGCGCGCGTTCGAGTTGCTGCACACCGCGCAGGACTGTTTTCGCAGGACAGCCAATGACCGAGATCTTCACCGCGCGTTTCTTCTGGAGATGTCGATCCTGGACCCATTGGCCAACGAGGGCCGGGACGGCAACCTTGAGCGCTACCGCGAGCTGCTGGGGACCTCTGTCTCGTATTTCGAGCGAACCGGAGACTATCACTCTCTGGTGGACCTCTACCTGCAGGCATCACAGCGGCTTGAGTCGTACGAGCGACTCGATCTGGTGGAAGCGTGCATGATTGCGATGCTGGACGTGGTGAAAGCGCACTTTCCCGAGCACTTCAGCACCAATCTCGAAGGCACCAGGGAGTATTTCGACGGGCTGGGAATCGCGTCGACACGGTTGGCATCGTTCGAATGAACAGGGGCGGCGAGCTTCGTAGCATCAGTCACGGGTACTCCCAACTCGTCAAAGCCCACATTGACGTATACAAAGTTTGTATGTATTGTGTACTCATGGCTGAGAAGACCAGTACGGTAAACATCTCCTTCCGACAGGATCTGCTCAAACAGATCGATGAGGTGGCGCGTATTGAGGCGCGCTCGCGATCGGAACTCGTGCGGGAAGCCGCTCGCATGTACATTGAACGCAAGCGGAGGATGGATTCGATCATCGAATCCATCCGAAATACCGTTCGTGATCGCGGGATCACGGAAGAGGACGTCACGGCCGCGGTCGCAGCGGTTCGCGCTGACCGATCACGGCACAGATCGTGATCGTCACGGTAGACACCAACGTTCTGGTATCCGGCGTGTTCTTTGGCGGCTTTCCCGGCAGGGTCGTTACCGCGGCACGGGAAGGTGTCTTCACGCTCGCGATGACCCCGGTCCTGCTCGATGAACTTCGACAGGTGTTGTCGAGGGACAAGTTCGGTCTCGATCCGGAGGCGGTTCGAATTCTCATAGCGGACATGGAGGCATGCGCCACCATCGTCTACCCGACGAAATTCCATCAAATCGTAACCCGTGATTCAGACGATGATGCGGTGGTCGATTGTGCGGTTGAGTCGGGCTCACAGTACATCGTGAGCGGCGACTCTCACCTGACTGATATGGAGACGGTTCATGGCATTGCCGTAGTGTCTCCGCGGCGGTTCGTGGAGATCGTCGAACGGGGGTAGACCGGGTACGCCAGGGTTTCGTGAAATCAGTCGGGAGATCGTAGAAACGTTAGCTCGGATGGATCGAACCACCATACGTTCCTGAGCGGGCATACGTGAATTTCCAACTCCGCAGGCGTGTACACAAAGGGAGTCGCTTGACGACCTACGTTGTATCAGCGATGATTCCGGCTGTACCCGCCATCAGAAAGTGCCCTGAGTCGGTGAGCACGTATGGAGCAGTCCGTGAGATTCCTCGTTTCCAGTGATCTGCATGGCAGAACCTCGGCGTTCGCGAACTTTGCGTATCTGCTGAAGAGCGACGCCTTCGACGCGGGAATCATCGCCGGGGATCTGCTGGATGACGGTGTTCCGGATGACTTCCTTCCCGAGTTGCCCTTCCACGACGAGACGACCTGCGAGTACCCGGACCGGCAGCTCGGAAAGCTCCACACCCCAGACGACCCCTACGTTCGGGCAAACCAATACAAACAGGACAGTGTCAGAGAGCTGCTCTGTTCCGCAGCGAAGCCGATCTACGTGATATGCGGAAACCACGATCAGACGTTGTGGGCCGACGGCGGATGTATTGTCAACATCCACGAGAGACGAGTAGACGTGGGTTCGGTGAATCTTGTGGGATACCGCTGGATCCAACTGGAGCGTGGCGAAAGCGACCGTGCTCGCGATGCTCGCGCCCTGCAAGGACTGATCGACTCGTCAACGATCCTGGTCACCCACGAACCTCCCTACGGCATTCTCGATGAGGCGGCGGAGGAGAATCTGTTCGAAGATTCGATACCGACGGCAAACGTCCTTTATGGTAGCAGACTTCTGCTCGACCTGGTGAGGGAGACGGTCCCGAGGCTGCACGTCTTCGGTCGCGTACACTCGCAGTTCGGCGTTCAGGGACGATTCATCAATGCCGCGTATCCTCGTCGACGGGCGTTTCTCGGAGTGGATGCCTGCTCATCAGAGGTCACGACTATTGATGAAGCGCCCGTTGAAAGGGCACGGTTGTCGTGGTGAGGACGAACTGAGGGGTTGGAATATGGATCAGGAGAAAGTCGACAGATTCAGGCAGGACCTGGCTCTTCAGCGTCTCACGGATGCCGCTCGCGGCGGGTTGTTCGGGAGCCACCGGCCAATGAACACGTTTGCGGCTCGCCTGCTTGAACAACCGTGGCATCGCGCGCTCGAGCAAGGCACTCGCGACCGGGTGACCGTGGTTTTTGAGCGAGAGCTTTCGACCCCGAGTTCAGTGCAGTATGACATCACGATTCGGGCGAACGTTTCGGTTGACTCTGCAGTGTCGGTGCTGAAGGAGATCGCCGAGACGCGACGCGCGCCGGCGCCGGCGTTGATTACCGTAAAGCAGTGCGAACGCCACGTTTCGGTTGAAGTCAGCGATGGATCACTTCCCGCTTGAAGAAGGGGCTCGGTTGCTTCTGGAACTGTCAGATGTTGGTCCACCCGACGAGCCGCTTCGGCTGTGCTGTCATCCGGAAGGCTGGCGCCTGTTCCGCACCATGGTGAGAGACGTCACCCCGCTGGAGCGATTGCTGCACATTGAATCAGTAGACCAGGCCACGGCGAACCCCTGAGCAGCTGGCGCTTTCGCGCGGCGCCACGCGAACGCCTTGACAAAACACCATCTTAGTGTATAGTATACACTATGTTCACGTACCGATACCCGCATCCGGCAGTCACGGCTGACTGCGTTGTGTTTGGACTCGATGAGGCTTGTCCGCCGACCGTTCCCGACCCTGGGTCCCGGCGCGGTAGCGACACTGACGCGCGCGAACTGACGGTCCTGCTGATCCAGCGTGACCTTGACCCATACGCGGGGGCATGGGCCCTCCCCGGAGGATTCATCCGGCTTGATGAGGATCTGGACGCCGCCGCGCGCCGGGAGCTTGAGGAGGAGACTGGCGTGCGTGACCTCTATCTGGAACAGCTTGCCGCGTTCGGAGCCCCCGACCGCGACCCCCGCGAGCGGGTCATTACGATTGCCTACCTGGCGATTGTGAACCTCTTCGAGCACCCGGTCGCTGCTGCTACCGACGCGAGGAATGCGGGATGGTTTGCGCTTGATGAGCTTCCACGGCTTGCCTTCGATCACGAACTGATTCTGGAAACAGCGCTCGCCCGCCTGCGTTCGAAGCACCGCGAGGAACCGATTGCGTTCGAGTTTCTTCCGGCGAAGTTCACGTTGCGGCAGGTGCAGTCGCTCTACGAGGCGATCCAGGGCGAACGCGTCGACAAACGGAACTTTCGCAAGAAGCTCCTGGCAACGGGAGTGATCATTCCGCTCGACGAGGTCGAGATGGACGTGGCACACCGCGCCGCTCAACTCCACCGCTTCGACCGAGAACGCTACGAAGCGCTGCGTGACGAAGGCTACCGGTGGAACGCATGACAACGGGACTCACGCTCGGGAAGTTTGCACCGTTGCACGCGGGTCACCAGCACGTGATCGAGACCGCTCGCCGGGAAATGGACCGGGTCATCCTGCTGGTGTACGATGCGCCTTCGGTCACCCGGATCCCGCTGTCGGTCCGGGCCACATGGGTCAGGGAGATCTATCCCGACGTTGAGGTCATCGAGGCTCGCGGCGCGCGGGAAGACTCCGGGTACACCAGGGTGATCATGGACGCCCACGAGCGTTTTCTTGGATCGATCCTCGGCGGTCGAAGGATCGACGCGTTCTACTCGAGTGAACCGTACGGCGAGCATGTGAGCCGTTTCCTGGGATGTGTGAACCGGC
Source organism: Spirochaetales bacterium (assembly GCA_007123465.1). Taxonomy (GTDB): domain Bacteria; phylum Spirochaetota; class Spirochaetia; order DSM-27196; family PWMO01; genus PWMO01. The sequence goes on along the minus strand of SKLB01000023.1, from coordinate 1,801 downwards.
AGGTGGACGGGTCGAGGGTCGCGAACGCGGTCTCCGGCTCTGCGATCCGTGCCGACCTGCGCCCTCATCTCGACTCGCTGCATTCCATCGTTCGAGCGGACGTTATCCCACGAATCGTTCTGCTGGGCGGGCCATCGACCGGGAAGAGTACCGCCGCCGAAGCGCTTGCCGCGCGACTCGGCGAACCGGTGGGTCGTATCCGATACCTCGCCGCTTACGACGCTAGCGATCGCGTCGGGACGGAGGTCTGACGACGCGTATTCGACTGCGTGAAGCAACCCACGACGCATGTCCTGAGTCTTGATCTCCTTCATTACCGATGCTACAAGCGGATCCCGGTCCACTACGGGAGGTGTGGACGTCATAGCGGCAAACCGTACCGAGAGCGCCACAACAACCGCACCGTCCACGGCGATCGGGTTTCTATGGGTCACCAGGGCAGACCGGCGCGCGGCGCGTGCGAAGTCGGATGGCGAAAAGCGGTGACGCATGAACAGACCGATCGGTTGGACGCGCATGGCGGCGCCGTCGCCATACGAACCGGCCCCACCGTGCAGCACCTTATTCACCAACGCGGACGCTCTGCGATAGGTAACGCTTCTGGTCTCTCTGACGGAGAAAACTGTCGGCGGGCCGGCTCCGTACCCACGATCCGGTTCCATCGCCCAGTTCTGGTGAAACCGTGCTCCCAGCGACTCGACGTCGATTCGCCCTCGGTCGATCATGCTCTCCATCACGCCGATGCACATGGCAGTGTCATCGGTGTATGTGAGCACTCCGGGACGCGACTTCAGCGCATCCCAGTCGATGGTGCTCCAGTTCTGGTGTTGAGCGATTTCGCCAATGGCGTCACCTACGGCAACGCCGAGTATGCAACCGGAATCAGAGTTCGCCTCAACGTTCATGCGGTAGACTACCGATTCTGCAGTGGGCGGGCAAGTGAGTGTCGCTTGACGCCCTCTGGTGTCTCGGTGATGATTCCGCGCAGCAACATACCCAGGAGGAAACGCATGGCCGAAACCGCGCGAGGCGTATTCTACCCGTTCCGCATTCGCCTGGTATTGGTGTACACGATCTCGTTCGTCGAGTTTGTGCTCGAACTCCTCTATCCGTTTACGATCGGGATCGCAATCAACGGCTTTCTGGAGGGGCGGGGAATCGGCAGCTTGGTTCCGTTGACGGTCGTCTGGCTCCTGCAGTCAGCGTTTGGGGCGCTCTACCTGATGGTGCGGGACGCACCGCTGCCGGTGCAATAGCGCTATCGCACGGGTGTCAGTGCGCCGCTCCAGAGCAGCTCCGCGAAGCGGCGCCAGTGGAGCAAGCGGACGCCGTCCTCAGTGGTGCGATCGGTCTCGTCAAGGCATACCAGCAGCAACTCGCAACGGGGTTCCTCCTCGCGAAAGGCGCGCAGACCCCGCAGGTGCTTGTCGCTCACCCGGGTTGTCGATTTCACCTCGATCGCGAGCCGGTGCCCCAGGATGAAGTCCACCTCCAGTCCGGTGTAGGTGCGCCAGAACCGCAGCGCGAGCTTACTGCGCGAGTAGGAGATCCACGCGCGAAGCTCAATCGCAACCCAGTGTTCGAACGCCTTTCCGTACTCGCTGCTCCCTTGATCGAGGCCGGACGCGCCGCGAAGGAAGTTCCAGACGCCAACGTCAAAGAGATAGAACTTCGCCGCAACGGCCACCTTTCGCTTCCCGGACTCCCTCCAGGACTCGAGGGTGAAGCCCAGAAAGGTGTCGTTCAGAATCTCAAACCATGAGCGAACCGTCGCCAGAGGGACGCCGGCAGCGCTTGCGAC
>SKLB01000211.1 GCA_007123465.1 Spirochaetales bacterium | reverse complement strand
TGGCTGCCTTCCAGGTGACGCTTGGCCTGCTCCACGATCACTTGCGCTTCAGGGAGGCGGTTGAGCGTGAGCAGAGCGCGCGCCAGCTCGGTACCCGCCATTCCGGCACCCGAGAATGAACCGGCAGCGGCAAAGTTCTCGATAGCGTTCTCGAAATAGCCCACGGCGTCCTCGGCCGCACCCAGACCAACGTGAACAATCCCGATGTTGAACGAGATATTGGCGTAGTCGTGAACATTGTTAGTCTGCACGTAGTGCTCGCGCGCGCGCTCGTAGTAGTCCAGCGCGGTCAGCGGATCGCGCAGCGCGTTGTGGTAGTTGCCGTAGATCCGATAGATTGTGCCGATCCCGTTCTGCTGTTGGTGCTCGCGATAGATCTCGAGCGCCTCATCCAGCAGCGTCGGCAGCTGGTCCAGCCGTCCAATCTTGTAGCGCAGCATGCCCGCCTCGGTCAACGCGTCGGCGTAGAAAAGAACGTCATCTATCTGTTCGCGGCGCTCAATAAGCTCTTGCATGGTCTCCAGCGCCGCCGACAAGGCCCCGAGACGGTGCTGCAAGTTACCCAGAAACATAAGCATTGTCAGCTGTGCATCGATGGCTTCGCTGCGGCGGTAGCCCTCGATGGCTCGACTGGCCAGTGAGATAGCGTCGCGAATCTGTCCGCGCCGCTGCGCCAGAAACGCCTGGGTCGACAGCAGCTCTGCTTCCTTGAAGTGCATCGCTGCTGCTGTAGCGATGCGGACTGTGCTCTCCAGGATCGCCTCGGCAGCGGCGGTTTGACCGTCGCGCATCCACAGCTGGAACAGCGCGGTTCCGTACGCTACCGCCTCTTCGGGATCCAGACTTTGCAACCGATCCGCGGCCTGTCCCGGCGCCATCCGGCTGAGATCCTGCAGCATCGCGTCATTGATGGAACCGTCGGCGATCAGCAGAACGCAACCAACCACCAGGAGAAGCAGTGCGCAGAGTGACTTTTTCATAGCGGCACCTCCTGCGTACTCCTATCCTTGCACTGTAGACACAGCCGGTCAACCCGTCTGCTATGGTCACGCGCCACTGCCCGACACGCGGGCTCTCTCAGTACCCGACCGTCTCCCAGCACTCGAACGGCGCGGCGATTTCCTCGCTGACGTAGACCTGCGTCTCGAGCAGCTGGAAGATTGAACTCGGGACGTACGGCGTAACCGGTCCAAGCAGGATCAGACGCGAAGTCATCCGCTGCCACGAGACAAAGGTTCCCATTGTCTGCAAGGCGTGTATCTCGATTCTCTCCCGCGACCGGGCAACATCCCCGGGGCCGATAGTGGCCGCTTTGGGAGGCACATTGGCAATATCGCCGGATTGTCCGAATACGCCGTGCAGCGAGTTCTGACAGACTGTCAGCGGGTGCAGCGTTACTATCCGCGCATCGAGCTTGAGGTATTCATCCATGTCATCAACCAGGAACTCCGGTGACGGATCAACAAAGGCGATGTGCCCAGCCCATCCCGGACTGGAGTAACAGACGTCGGCCCCGCCCTCACCGGTATCGGTGATCATTTTGGAGTAGTCCCGGATGTTCTGATTTGTGGGATAGAACACCTGGTCGAGCGGCATCCGCAGCTTCTCATCGATCTGATAGACAAAGTAGTCGAGCATCGAGCGCGCAAAGCTGGCCGGGTAACTCTCGGGTGCGATATTGCCGTCCTGATCTGCCCACTCGTCCATGGCAAAGATGTAGAGATTGCGGCAATTCACTTTGTGATAGTTGATCAGCTCTGCCACCGGGATATAGGTCTCAGGTTCCGGATTACCAAGTATCAACACCTGTTTGCGGTCCAGGTCATCCGAGGACTTGACTCTGGTGAAGATGTCCCCAATCACAATCGGATGCGGGTTCTTGGTAACCCGGATCTTCATCTTTTCATTTGAATAATTCTCCAGCTCCTTACCGTGGACCGATCGTGCCTTGGCCAGTGCAGCAGCGTCCTTGAATGGGACGAAATCCGCCGGTCTGAACGTGAACTCACTCATCTACAATCCCTCCTGCCAGTATTATTCGCGTAGAACAGGTATATCTGTCATTTTATCCGGGTAACTGGCAGCCGTCAACAATAAATCGCTTGTTCCTGCTATTGTTTACTTTATATCTCTATTTACATCACACTATTGCTTTTTTACGCGGAGCCACTGTACAATACTCGCCGTACCGCGCAGATCCGGGCCGCTTGTACGTGGTTACCGATACCGATAGTGAGGCTCGTATGGGCAATCAAACAATCACCCTTATTCTCAGCTACCTGCGCCAGAACCGCACGGCTACACGCTCGGATCTTGCGGCAGCGCTCGGCCTGCACACCAGGACGGTTGCGCACACTGTCAAGACACTTCTTGACAGGGGATTGCTCGTCCCGGCCGGCCGGCAGAAGTCCGCCGCGGGTCGCCGGCAGGAGTTGTTTTCGATAAACGGATTGTACCGCAATTACATTGGACTTGATCTCGGCGCAACTCACATCATCGGTATTCTGGTAGACGCCAATTGCAGCGTGCTCGAGCGCGTAGCGTTCGATATCCGCCCCGGCCTTGGGGTTGAGATGATCATCAGCCAGCTGCGTAGCGTTGCAAACCGCCTGCTGGTCTCCGGCAATCGCACTGCTTCTGTAGGCGGAGTGGGGGTTTGCGTGCCTGGCTTCGTTGATCCGCGTGCCGGCGTTTCGATCGTAGCTGAGAACATCATCGGGTGGCGCAACATCCAGCTGCACAGGATTCTCTCAGCCGACACTACCGCACCGCTGGTTATCGAAGATTCCTCGCGAGCGCTGGGGGTTGCCGAACGCTGGTCGGGTTCGGTTCGACGTGCAAGCGACTTTCTGGTGATCGATATCGGTTACGGCGTAGGCATGGCGATCTACGCCAGTGGCGAGCTTTACGGGGGAACAAACTACAAGTCCGGCGAGATTGGCCACATTACCGTGATACCGGATGGAACCGTCTGCACCTGCGGCAAGCGCGGCTGCCTGGAAACCGTAGCTTCCGGTAAGGCCGTGGCGGCACTCGCACGGGCGGCGGTACGCGAGGGCAAATCGCCGATGCTCATGGACCTGGTCCAGGGCAACGTGGATTCCATTTCGGCAGCCGACGTCGGCGTGGCCGCCAACACCGGCGATGCACTGGCCCGTGACCTGCTCCGCAGCGCAGGCGGTTTCATCGGATTGGCTCTGGCAAACGCGGCAAACCTGCTCAACCCCTCGCAGATCGTTCTGGGAGGGGGGATGATCAACGCCGGCGCTATCCTGCTGGACAGCGTGCGCGAAGCACTTTCGCTGCACACCATGACCGAAATCTTCAACGAGCTGGAACTGTCGGTTTCCGAACTCGGCATTGACGGCTCAGCGCTCGGTAGCGCAATCATCGCAATGCTTGACACCACCAGTCCCGCTGACTAGTGGATCGGCCACACTACCGGCAGTAGGAGGCCGCACTCAGGACCAAAATGCGCAGAAGCGAGAAAACACTATCCAGCTCAACGTACTCGTCGTTACCGTGGGGGTTTCCGCCGCTGGGTCCCATTACTAGAACGTCGCAGTGCTGGACTGCACGCTGAAAGATGAACGCATCGCACGCAAGGTCAAGCCCGCGAGCGCGGTACTCGAGCCCCGTAGCGGCAAACGCAGCCCGCACGCACTCAAGCGCCGGATGTTCTGGATCGGTTCGATGGCCGTTCAGGAAGCGCGTCACCGGCTCGAATACCGGTAGCGAGTCCTGGAATTCGGCGTATTGCTTCAGCTCCCGCTCCATGAATTCCACCAGATCACGGCGTACATCGTTCTGCTTCATGTACTCGAACGCTTCCATCCAGAAATAGATGTGTCCTTTTGTCGGCACCGAACCTGACTCCAGGTACGTAGAGCCGCCGGCACAAAGCTGCAGCGTCAGTATGCGTAACAGCGTGTCTCTGTCGTACGCTTGCGGAATAGTTGCGTTCTTCTGCCGCTGTTTGTCGTATTGATCGAGTGCGGTGGCCAGACGGGCCAGTTTGTAGGCCGCGTTTGGAATCTCCTGGCCAAAGGCAAATCCGCCCGGCCCTTCTACGCTGACCGATGCCTTCCAGTCGGCGCCACCGAGCGTCTCTATGCCCGCTACCAGATCGGTAGGCTCGGTGACAATGCCGAAATCGATCTTTGGATAGCGCAGCCGCGCGGCAAGGGTGCCGTTGGCGCCGCCGTTCTCCTCGTCAACAACACTCTCGGCGTACACGTCACCCGAGAGCTGCAGCCCCAGATCCTGCAGGCACTTCAGCGCGTAGAACCCGCTGAGCGTGCCGGCTTTCATGTCCATCGAACCTCGGCCGTACATCTTGCCGTCACGGACCTTGCCGCTGAACGGATCCGCAAATACCGACCATGTCTGACCGCTTGCAGGCATAGTATCCATGTGACCGGAAAACACCATTGAACGGCCGCCACCCGAGCCTGGAAGACAGGCGCTAACAATCGGCCTGTCTTTATAGTTGCGCTCTACACCATCGAGCGTGGCAAAGAAGTCCGGATGTTCCCGAATTGCCGGTACATCGTCGATCTGAAACACGTCGAGTGTGGCTTTTGGTACCATTCTGCGAAGCTCATCGTACAGGAACTCCTGGCCCGGCTTCTCTTCCCCGCCCGGCGGCAGGTTCTCCGTTTTGATCTGAATCAGCTTTGAGAGTGTCTCCACCATTTCTTCGCGATTTGTTTCAATCCATCGCTCCACCTGCTCAGTCAACTGCATGCCACACCCCCCTCTTTCTGTTATTCAGCCGTTCCCTTATGCATTCCGCTAAGGCACCGCCTATCTTGCGTTATCTATTCCAGTTTCACAAGTGGCATCATCGCAATATGAGTAGGACAAGGCAAGCCTTTCTGTCATAATACACTCTCGGCTAGATACAGAACCTTGATAAGGACCGGCAATGAAACCGCTCGAGCGGAGAAACCGAATTCTCGACTTGCTGCGCGCCATGCAGAAGGAACTGCGCGTAGAATACCTCGCCGCTGAGTTTGGCGTCTCGCATCTGACCATACGTCGAGACCTCGACGCGTTGGCAGAGGACTACACCATCATCCGCACCCACGGGGGCTGCCTCGCGGTGGGCAGGGCTGCACTGGAAACCGAGTATCACCGCAAGGTGGCGCGTAATTTTGTCCTGAAAAAGGCTGTAGCCCAGGAAGCGGTCAAAGAGATTCGCCCGGGCGAGACAATTCTTCTCAACGATGGTTCGACCACATTCCACGTCGCAATGCAGATCAACCGGGTCGAAGGCTGCACAATATACACCAACTCACTGGCGATGATTTCCGAGTTCAGTCGCTTTGCCGGCATCAAGCTCTTCATCCTGGGCGGAGAGTACGCAGAGGAGCACTACTCGCTGCGCGGCAGCCTTATTGAGCACGTCCTGGAAACACTGCACTTTGATCGGGTCTTTCTGGGTGCTGACGCCGTTGATGAGCAAGGACGCTGTATGATTCCAACCCCGGAAGAGGCGCGGCTTACCAGAATCATGATGTCCAGCGCCAACAGGAAGATCCTGGTAGCAGACCACACCAAGATTCATGCCAAAGCCCATATGGCGTACGCCCGCCTGGATGAGTTCGACGGCTGGATAACCTCAGCGGGAATCACGGAAACTGACCTCGCCCGCTATTCGGCCATGACTCGAGTGGTTGTTGCTCCGGGCGCCGAGGTTACCTGAAGCACCGCAATTGCTCGCGGAGCCATATGTGTAGTACATTCAGGGGCACACTACAGGAGAACGCATCGGTGCCACGAGAGTTGCTGCGACAATGGAAAGTATCGGATTCCGCCGACCTCTACGGAGTAAAGGAGTGGGGCGGCGGCTACTTCGACCTCAATCAAAAGGGCGAGG
>SKLB01000027.1 GCA_007123465.1 Spirochaetales bacterium | reverse complement strand
TCGGGCCCCGTTCGTTGGCCGCGGAGTGGGCTGCGGCTTCACCTGATCTTCACTCTTTCTCCGTGTGTCCGACACACGCTGCGCGCATAGTCAGAGCATTCGTAGTATATTCTGAGATTGGGAGCCAGGGAAATTATGGCACGTATTTTTGTAGTGGAAGATAACGAGGGATTGCGCGATACAATCGTCTCGTATCTGCAGCTGGAAGAACACGAGGTACTGCCGTTCGCCCGGCTGGCCGGACTGGAGGACGCCGCGCGGATGCGACGGCCGGACCTGCTGATTCTTGACGTGATGCTGCCCGACGGAGACGGGTTTCTCTTTGCGCGCAAACTGCGTTCCTTCTGTGCCGCGCCGATCATCTTTCTGACTGCACGTACGTCCGAGTCTGACCGCATCACCGGCTTTGAAGTCGGCGGCGATGACTACGTGGTGAAACCGTTCTCCAACAAGGAACTGATGCTGCGCGTCCGCGCACTGCTTCGGCGAGCGCAGACCGCCGCGGCCGCACCCGCTGAAACCGAGCTGCAGCGCTGGAGTCTGCAGCATGACGGCCACGCTCATGCGCTGGAACTCGACCAGGCGGGTCACCTCTGTCGCCACAACGGCAAGCCGGTGGCGTTGACCGCCGCGGAGTGGAAGATCCTGAGCCATCTTGCGCAGAACACCTCGATAGTAGTGTCGCGCGAGAGACTGCTGGGGGTCTGTCTGGACTACATGGCCGAGGGATCGGAACGTACCATCGATACTCACATCAAGAATATTCGTATCAAGCTGGCGCACGTTCCTTGGATCGACACCGTGCGCGGTTTTGGGTACCGATTTACCGGTGAGCCGTCGCGCCACGGCAAGGGTCGGCAGGCCTCCGCCCGCACGGCGTCACAACCGGACGGCGCCGATGCGTAGCCTGTTTCGCCGCACGTTCATCGCTTTCATCTCCAGTTTTGCGGTGCTGCTGATCGTGCTCGGCGGTGCACTGGTTGCCGGTTATCATCATTCGTTGTCGACCTGGAGCGCACGGCGCATGACGATGGTCGAAAACGCCGCGCGGCGGATCCTCAGCGGCAGCCCTGCAGGCGAGGAGCAACTGCCGCAGGACGTGCCGGTGTTTATCTATGATGCCTCCGGCAGGCTGATCGCCTCAAACCGCGGGGTCGGGCGGCGGCGCGACCTGGAGCACGAGGAACAGCGTGTCGCACTGCGGGCCGGAGAACGGCTGATGGGTTACTACTCGGTTGGCTCGACGGTCTTTCGCAACGACGCCGCCAACCGGGCGCTGGCCCAGTCGCTGGTGCGTGCCGCGGCCGCCGGTGCGCTGGCAGCCTTTGCTGCGGCGGTGGTTGCCGCCTGGGGATTTGCGCGTTCTCTGTCCAACCCTGCCGCCCGCGTTGCCGAAGGTATCGATTCCATTGCCCACGGCGCGCCGACGGAACCGATTCCCGAGCAAGGTGCCGAAGAAATCGCGCGGATTGCACACGCGGCCAACATGCTGGCAGTACGGCTGAGCAACGAACGGAGTCTGCGTGCCCAGTGGGCTCAGGATGTTGCCCACGATCTGCGTACGCCGATCGCCTCGATTCGCGCCCAACTGGAGGCCATAGTCGACGGTGTCTACCAGCCGGACCCCAAGCGCATCAATGGCACGCTGGCTGAACTGGGACGCGTTGAACGGCTGATCGCCGATCTCGATGAGCTGATGAGACTGGAAGAACCCAATGTGAAAATGAATCTGAGCCGATTCAGTGCCGCCGATTTAGCCGCTACGCTGGCACAACGCTTTGGCCACGAGCTCGAGAAGAAGCAGATTCTGTGGGAGGTCGATGCCCAGGACGCGCAGTTGAGCGGTGACGAGACGCTTTTGCACCGCGCACTGTCCAACGTCCTGGCCAACGCCATCCGTCACACTCCGGAGAGGGGCCGCATCCGCCTGGCGCTGGTGCGCGGCGGCGAGGGTGTGCGCATTACCGTCACCAATGACGGGCCGCCGATCCCGCCGCACGAACTGCCGCATCTGTTCGAGCGGCTCTACCGCGGTGAGTACGCACGCAACAGCGACGGCTCCGGGCTCGGGCTGACCATCGCGCAGCGTATCGTGCTGCTTCACAACGGAACTATCGATATCAGCAGCAATACTGCCGAAGGTACTACTGTCTCGATCGCGCTGCCGCAATAGGTGCTTATTCACACACTCTTCATAGTTACTCCATTGGCCATCCACGTTCTCGGGCGATACTGAGCACAGAAACAGTTCAGGAGGTACTTGATGAGTACACGTACTTTGGTTCTTGCAGGAATGATAGCAGCGGTTGCAAGCGTCGGCGTCTTTGGCGACGACACGCGCACGCTGGGGCGTGACGTAGCCCGTGACGGACGGCTCAGCGAGCTGAGCGGAAGTCTGGAACGCCGCGACAACGAATGGTTTGTCGATGCGGGTGACGGCAGCTACCAGCTGATGATGGGCCGCTACGGCTACGAACAGCCTCTGCCGCTTGCCGAAGGTGCGGCAGTTGAGGTACGCGGCTTTGCCGTACCCGACTACGTGGCGCCGATCAGCGTGGCAACGCGCGGCGAGAGCGCCGAATTCTGGCATGAAGCGCGCTACCCACTGTGGGCCGGCTCCGGCGAACGTCGCAACGCAGTTGGTGAGCAGCGTGGTGCCCGTGCTGAGGACGCCCGTGGTCTGGCACTCGACCGTGAAGCCGCCGCTGCGCCCCGGCTCGAACGCCGTGAGACGCAGTCGCAGACCCGGGATCCCGGCCGAACGCAGCAGCGTGAATCCCAACCTGCACCGCGTGCCGGGCGTCCTGGGCGCAACTGACAGTCACGCGAACGTTCGCAAATCCGCAACATGAACCAGGCCGCCCGCAAGGGCGGCCTTTATGCGTTCGCAATTCGGCCCAGTAGTTCGGGCTCTTGCGCCGCGGCGGCAGTGGCAAATCGCAGGCTGTCGATCCGGCCGGGGATCAACCGCGCCGGGCGATCGTTGAAATCAACAGTCTTGCTGAACGGCGCGGCAAGCCGCGCCGGCAGCGTTTTGTACAGCGTATCGGATACCCCTATCGAGCCGGGTAGCACGGCGGATTTCTCGAGGTGGCAGGCGTAGTTGATGACGTCGGAGACAATTGCACCTACATCGTTGGCAAACGTGAGCTTACCGCTGTCCAGCCCTGCGCGCAGCGCCAGGTCAACACCATCGGGGAGATCAAGCCGGCTATTCAGAACCGGCATGGTCAGCTGGAGCTCGAGGGCAAACTGCACCGCACGGGCTTCGTGCTCTTTGAATGCAAACGCGATGATGCCGCCGTCACCGTTCCAGTTCCAGATACGCCCGTCGTAGGCGCGCAGCCTGTCCTTGACGTGCTGGGCAAACTGAAACAGCGCCTTGCCGACCTTCCTGGCACCGTGACTGCGCGACAGCGCCGAGCTGCCCACCACGTCAACACTCAGCACGGTCAGCAGGTAGGACTTGCCGTTGCGCAGCGATCCCCAGTTCATCAGCTCGAACGGATCGTCCTTGATCTTGATGACCTGCCGGCGCGAGAAATCGTAGGCTAGCCCCGATCCGGTCAGCTTGTCGAGGAACAGCTCGATGCCTTCCACATTGGCCTGACGCCCCATGAATTGCGAGCCGTCGGTCTCGACCAGCAGGTGAATCAGCTTGGGATGGCAGTTACACTCCGAACAGTGTTGAACCAGCAGTTGGGCGGCGCGTCTGGCCGGAACAGTAATGTGATTCTGTTCATTGAGCAGCTTGTAGATGTCGAAGTTTCCAAACAGCAGCTTACCGAGTTCTTCGATCTGAGCCGCTTTAAAATTCGTTGCGAGAAGTTCAATCAGGTCTTTTTCCAACGCGATGTCCAACATAGGACGGTTCCCCCGGAGATGACGGTATTGTGTGCAACTTTGTTAGTTTCTGACGCGCCGTAAGCTGCCCTCCATTATACTACATTACAGCAAAAAGTGAAGTGCTTTGTAACGGCTATGCAAAGCCGAACCTCCTCGCGTATGATGGTGGCAACTTCAAGCAGATGCCGGAGGGTGTATGGCGCAGTCGAGAAGCAAACGCGTGGCAGAGGCGCGTAATGTATGGCCGCGCGAGGGGCACGACCCCGATTCGCTGGCGTGGGGTTTTGCCGAGCATCTCAAGTATTCACTTGGCGTAGACAGCTACACCTCTACCCAACACGACCGCTACCTGTCGCTGGCCTACACTATCCGTGACCGGCTGATTCACCAGTGGATCCGCACCCAACAGACGCACCACAAGCAGAAGGTCAAGCGGGCCTACTATCTTTCGCTGGAGTTCTTGATCGGCCGTTCAATGGGCATGAACGCCATCAACCTGCGCCTCGACGCGGCGCTGCAACAGGCGCTGGATTCGCTCGGGTACTCGTGGGATGAGATTCGCGAAGAAGAGGTTGACGCCGGCCTGGGCAATGGCGGTCTGGGGCGGCTGGCGGCCTGTTTTATGGAATCGTTGGCAACGCTCGATCTGCCCGCCTTCGGTTACGGACTGCGCTACGACTACGGCATCTTTCGCCAGGCTATCGATCACGGCTACCAGGTCGAACAGCCCGACGACTGGCTGAGGCGTGGCAATCCGTGGGAAATAGAGCGGCCCGACCGCGCACCGGAGGTTCACTTCGGTGGACGGGTAGAGCTGTTCAGCGAGCGCGGCCGGCTGCAGGCGCACTGGGTTGATACCGAAACGGTCATAGGAATAGCCTACGACATGCCGGTGGTGGGATACGGGGGATCGACGGTCAACACGCTACGGCTGTGGAGCGCGCGCGCTCCCGAAGAGTTTGGTTTCAGCGAGTTCAACCAGGGCGACTACATGCAGGCTGTGCGCTCCAAGGTAAACGCGGAGAATCTCACCAAGGTGCTCTATCCCAACGATCGACTCTACCTCGGCAAAGAGCTGCGTCTGCGACAGCAGTACTTCTTTGTGGCGTGCTCGTTATGGGATATCCTGCGCCGCTTCAAGGCCGAGAGTCTTCCGTGGGACAAGCTTCCCGAGATGGCGGCGGTACAGCTCAACGACACGCACCCATCTTTGGCGGTACCCGAGCTTATGCGCGTTTTGCTCGATCAGGAAGGGCTGGAGTGGGACAGCGCGTGGGAGATCACCGTTGCCACGCTGGCGTATACCAACCATACGTTGATGCCTGAGGCGCTCGAGAAATGGCCGGTTGCCATGCTCGAAGCGCTGCTGCCGCGGCATCTGCAGATTATCTACGAAATCAACCGGCGTTTCCTGGTGCGCGCTGCGGTCTGTTTCCCTGGCGATATAGCCAGGCTGCAGAACGTCAGCGTGATCGAAGAGGGTGCCGAGAAGCAGGTGCGCATGGCAAACCTTGCGATAATCGGTTCTCACTCGACCAACGGTGTGGCAGAGCTGCACACCAAGCTGCTGCAGCAACGTGTGGTTGCCGATTTTGCGCTCATATTCCCGGAGCGTTTCAACAACAAGACCAACGGCATAACGCAGCGGCGCTGGCTGCTTAAGGCCAACCCGCGGCTGGCGGCGCTGATCAGCGAGGCAATCGGCGACGGGTGGATCACCGATTTTGCCCAGATCGAGAAGCTGAAACCGTACGCCGGGGACCCGGCGTTCCTTGAGTCGTTTGGGCGGGTCAAGCAGCAGGCCAAGCTGGACCTTTCGGGGTATCTCGAGAGGCTACACGGCTGAAAGCTCTCCAGCGCATCGCTCTTTGACGTGCAGATCAAGCGCATTCATCAGTACAAGCGCCAACTGCTCAACGCGCTCGGCATCGTTGTGCTTTACAACCGATTGCGCAACGGTGACGATGCGGCGGTCCCGCGCACGTTTCTCTTTGGCGGCAAAGCCGCGCCCGGGTACGAACTGGCAAAGCTGATGATA
>SKLB01000331.1 GCA_007123465.1 Spirochaetales bacterium | reverse complement strand
AGCCGGCCGAGCCGGCGCCGCCTGCGCCAACGCAACCGGCACCAGCCGCGCCGCGCGCCGCGCCGAGCGCACCGTCAGCGCCGAGCCACGACATTCCGCAGCAGGAGTGGACAGTAGAAGAGCTGATGGGCGCGCAGCGCAGCCCCGCTCAACGAACCAGAGCCCCGTCCGCGGCAGCGGCGGTTGACGAGCAGGCTACCGCGGCGGATGGTGAGCTTCCGGCGTGGGCCGGCCGGGCCATGCAGGAGGCCGGTATTTCAACCGAACAGATGGATCGTGCCGAGGTGATCCAGGTTGCGCAGCGCATACAGGCCGACAGCGCGTTCCGTTCGCGGTTGCAGGAGGTGATCGCCGCGGTCGAGGCGGCCCCGGCACGCGCTGCGGCGCGCGATCCCGCCGCCGCACCGGGCAGCGGTCCCGCTGCGGCCGAGGGACCGGGAACCGATCTCGGTGACGGCGTGATCCGTTGGTCGGACTCCGACGGACGCGGTGGAATACCGCGCCTGCCACGCATCACCGCAGCGTTGTTTGACGGACCGGTCCCGGCGCGGCTCGAGTTCATCGTGCTCTTTGACGTCGACAACCGCGGCAGCGTGATACCCGGTTCTATTGTGCTTCAGACCCGTTCGAGGTACACTCGCGTCAACGAAGAAGTCCGCCGCACCGTCAGGGGCTGGACTTTCGATGCAAAACCGGGAGCACCTTCAGAGTCGGCGATCTTCACCTTGATTGTCTATCGCGAGGATGTGCTCTAAACCGAGGATCGCGCACGGCAATGGGTCTGAAAGCGGTGGCCTTCGATATCGACGGCACACTCTACTCCAATACTTGTATGCAGCTGCAATCGCTGCCGTTTGCCGTGCGCCACATTCGGCTGTTGGCGGCCTTTCGCCGCGTGCGCCAGGAATTGCGTCGAGTACGCCCGATAGGGGACTTCCACAGACTGCAGGCCGAGCTGTTTGCGCGCGAGATCGGCGAAACGCCCTCGAACGCGGCTCAGATCATCGAGACGGTATTTTATCGCCGCTGGGAGCGCGTACTCGAACGGGTCCCGCTCTATCCCGAGGTCCGGGAGACCGTCGATGCGTTCCGTAATGCCGGTCTCAAGCTGGCGGTTGCTTCGGACTTCCCGGTGCAGCGCAAGCTCGCGATTCTGGGTATCGAGGGAATCTGGCAATGCGAGGTCTCTACCGAGGAGACAGGCTACCTGAAGCCCAATCCCGAGCCGTTCTACGCGCTGTTGCAGTGCCTGGCACAGGAACCCGCCGAGGTGCTCTACGTTGGTAACAGCTACCACTACGATGTAGCGGGCGCCAAAGCGGTCGGTATGCCGGCCGCCCACCTGGTGCGCCGCCCCCCGCCGGATTCTATCGCCGATTTCTCATTTCGGCACTTTGCGCAGTTGCGCCGCTGGGTATTGGCAAAACTGGGCGAATAGATATGCATGTACGCTGTTTTGCGTATATAATGGAGGGTACATAGAACCCGGGGAGGGGAACATATGGTATTCTCGGCTGGAAACGTACTCGTACTGTTTATCGTTGTAGTTATCCTTGCCATCTACCGCCAACTCGACCGCAACAACCGCTCACTGGAGAAAGTCAAACGCTACGCCGAGCGGGTGCAAGCGGAACTCGACACGCTGGTTGAGCAGAAGGCTACTGCTATTAAGGACATGGGCATCGAACTGGAGGTGCATCAGCAGGCCGCGCGAGAGGTGCTGAAGCGTATCCAGACGCTCGAGGATGGCCTGTCCAAACGCGCCGAGCAGATCGAGAATATCGGTAATCGCATTGGCGACTACGATACCGCACTGGATGAACTGCTGCAGATGACAGATCGCGCGCAGGAGAACATCACGCGCATCCGTGACGAGTCCGAATATATCGATACCGTCGGCAAGCGGCTCAAGCATTCGCAGGCGCGCATGGACGAGATCCAATCCCACATCCCCGAACTGGTGACCGAGTTTGCCCGTCACAACGAGGCAGAGCTGGAACAGGTGCAGCAGACCATGCTGGATCGCGCCGACCAGCGAATCGCCTCTATCAATGAAACCCTCGAATCGGTTGACTATAGAATCCAGGAGTTTGAAGACTCGGTGGCCAACGCGCGCGCCCAGAGCGATAACGTAACCGACGCAGCGCACGCTGATCTGGAGCGTGCCGTGCAGCAACGGCTGGCACAGCTGGAAGACAAGGCCGAGGAGGCGCGCAAATCGCTCGAGCGCTATGCGGGCAAGTTTGCCAAGGTTGAGCAAGACTACGAGAGCCGGTTGGAGAAAGTTGCCGCACGCGGAGAAAAGATGGAGACCGCGGCGCTTGAGAAGCTGAAGGAGCACATCAAGAATCGTGTGCAGTCTGTCAGCGAGGAGCTGTCGCACACTATCATCGAACAGCACAAGGATGCCGAGGCGCGCATCAAAGAGGTCAAGCTGCTGCTGAACAGCAGCGTATCGACTATGAATTCGCAGCAGGCCGAGGTCGAGAAGCTGCGTACAAGGATCGATACCGAACTCGAAACACTGCGTAACTCGCTGTCGACCTCGTCACGCGAGCTCGAACAACAGGTCCTGTCTTCAATCGAGGCCCGCATTGGCGAGTTCGAGCAGGCGATCAGCTATCGGGTCCAGAAGATCGAGAGCGTGAGCCAGGATATGGACAGCCTGGAAGGCGGTCTGCGCGAGGCTATGGCGGGCGTTGAGAAACGGTTGAACCAGGAGTACGAGCAGTTTGGCTCACAGCTGGCAGCGCGGCGCGAGCAGGATCGCCAGGAAGCTGACGCTGCGATGGAGGCAGTACGCGCGCAGATGGGTGAGCTCGAGCACGGCATCACCGAGCTGAAACAGCGTGCCTACGAGAACGTCTCGGAGAAACTACAAGGTTTCGAGGACGAGTTCTTTGATGATCTGCGCGACCGCAGCGTCACCATGGAACGCCGCTTGGACGAGTTCCAGGCCGATATGCGCACGCGGCTGGCCGACCTGGAGCAGCGCTACGGAAACGAGCGCGAAACCGTCGAGCTGTCTTACCGCGACGAGCTGCGCGGTAAGCTGGGCGAATACCATCAACTGTTCCAGACACGCTTTGAAACGACCGTGCGTAAGCTCGACACGCTGGAAGAGGATCTCAAGCAGCGCTTCAGCAGCTGGGAAAACGATGTCAGCAGCTTTCAGGACGCTGTCCGTACAGAACTGAGCCAGGTCAGTGAAAAGGCGCGTCTGGGTTTCCAACAGGAGCTCGAGAAACAGGCGCAAGAACTGGACAGCGAGATTCAGCGGTTCGAGAAAGCCGTACAGGGCCGTATCCACGAGGTTGATACTCAGGCGGGTGAGCATGTGCATGAGGTGAGTGCGCGGATTGAAGATACCAAGTCAGATCTCACCCTGTGGCAGACGCGCGTCAGCCAGCAGATCAAAGGTGTAGAAGATGACCTCGGTAGTGAATGGGCCGATTTCCGGTCACAGGTTTCCGCCGATATATCAACCTTTGCCGATGAAACCCGTGAGCGGCGTGAGCGCATCGGCTCGCAGGTCTCCGAGCTGGAGCAGCGCCTGACAGAGGTGCGCTCTGAGCTTGACTCCAGGATCGAGGATGCGCTGACACACTTCCGATCACAGTACGATGAAGGCGAGCGACGGCTGGGCGCGCGTGCTGCCGAGATTCAGGAACAGTCCGACGACATCACGCGCGAATTGAAAGGCCTGGTGCAGCAGACTCGCGAACAGTTTTCTGGTATGCAGCAGAAATTGCTTGGCCGACTGCAGGACGAGACACAGGTCATTTCGGCTAATCTCGACGAGATTGACAAGCGGCAGAAACAGTTTGTCGAGCAGACCCGCGTTTTCGAACGCGCCGATTCGCTTAAACTTTCGCTGGAAGAGAGCATCGCCGATCTGAAGGGCCAGGTCGAGCGCGTCGAGCAGACTCGCTCCGAAATCCGCGATCTGGACGGACAGATCAACAAACTGCGCAAGGCCGCCGGAGAAGCGACCGAAAAGATGGGACGCTTTGTGGCCGAGAAGCGCCGTATCGATGCGCTCGAAGATGATTTCCGCCGTCTGATCGGCATGTCGCAATCGGTTGAGACGCGGCTTGAACAGGTAACCGCCAGTGACGATGAGTTACAGTCCATTCAGGCCAAGCTGCGCTCGCTGGAAGATATGCAGCGCGATGTAGAAGAGAGTTTCGATCGGCTGGAGAAGAAGAAAGAGATCGTTGCGGTCACCACCGACGGCATCGACAAGAACTTCAAACAGCTGCACGAAATGGAGCGGCGCCTCGGCGATATCGATGAGCGTGTAAGCCTGGTTCCGCACAAGCTGGAAGACATAGGCTCGTTGATCAACGAGCTGTCGGACAACAAGAAAGAAGCCGATGTCGCGGTCAAGCAATTGCGCGGCCTGGAGAAGACGCTCTCCGAGGTCGAGCAGCGTATGGAGCAGCTGTCGACCGCTCGGGAATGGCTGGCTCGCACCGAGACCCGGCTTGAAGAGGTCGGGCGAGAAGCCCAGGAGCAGGTGAAATTACTCGGTACTCTGATGAAGGATAGCACCAAGGACGCCAAGGGCTCTAAAGGGGCCCCCACCCTCAGTGCGCGTGATACCGTGGTCAAGCTTGCGCGGCAGGGCTGGAAGGTTGAGGAGATTTCGCGAGCAACCAAGGTCAGTCGGGGTGAAGTAGAACTGATACTGGAACTCTCCAGTAATCGGAAGTAACCGCAGCGAACCTTCCTAACTGCCACGAAGCCTGGTGACAGCGCCGCAGGAGCGCTCAGGCCAGGGCGAAGTTCGGCAGATATTCGGGTTTGCGCTTCAAGGGAGTTACCAGTCGGCGCAGCCATACCTGTTGATCAGCGTCGCTGAGAGCCGAGCGGCTGAGAAACGCTCGCCACTGGAAGGCCCCCTCAAGAGAACGATCGATCCAAGGCTCATCGACACCGGCCACCGCTGCGTGGGTGGGCACGCTATCGCGATGGCGGAAAGCTTTGTAGTGATTGTGGTACATGCGGTAGATCAGCAGGCGCTGCATCACGTTGCAGACGTTGCGCCCGAAACACACGGTGTGGCGCACGCACTCTTTGAGATCCTTGCGCAACTGTCGGTCCAGGTAATTGACCGCAAACAGCCGGTTGCCGGCGGTACGCGGAAGTG
This sequence comes from Spirochaetales bacterium, assembly GCA_007123465.1. Classification (GTDB taxonomy): domain Bacteria; phylum Spirochaetota; class Spirochaetia; order DSM-27196; family PWMO01; genus PWMO01. The sequence continues at coordinate 750 of SKLB01000331.1, read as the reverse complement.
TGCTGAGAATGGTCTCGTGCTCAAGGGCGTGTACAGACTTGAGTCGGTTGTAGTGAGGCTCGGTATCGATTGCCTGTGCGTATTCGGTTTTGCAGTCGCTGTAGATGTGAATCGGGGCGCGCTGTCCGGGCAGACGCAGCGCGGCGTCCAGCAAAGCGCGGAAGCCGTCGCGAATAGCGTTTTTGTCGGCTCGATAGAGGCGCTCAAGCTGTTGCCTTCTCAGCTTTTGGCGCTCACTCATGCGGCCGCTGCGACGGATTGTTCGGTAGTTGCACGCGTAGAGGAACCCACTGTCGGCGCCTGCCAGAAGGTTGATGTTGTTGGGGAAGTACTTGCTGACAGCGAAGTTCTGGAAACCGTCGATTACCAACGCCTCGCTGTTTTTGCTACCCACCAGCGCGGCTGTGTGCACCGCGGCGGCCTGGCGAGCGAGACGCTCGACGCGATTGGCAACCGTACCGGTGGAGCACAGATGCCGGCGGCACAGGTCGCGGGTTGCCGTGCAGCTGACGATCTGGTGCAGTACCTGGCGGTAGTCGATAACGCGCTTGGCGTAATAGTCGAGGCGAAACGTCTGCCGACTGAAGCCACGGCCGCAGCAGGTGCAGCGGAACCGTGGCACTTGACCGAAGGCGGCGGTGTAGTAGGCTCCGTTTCTGAGAAACCAGCGCGGGCTATCCTGGTGGGGCTTGCGGTCACGGGTGTGTTCGTGGCACCGCGGGTTGGGACAGAACGCCGGCACGAAGGCTT
>SKLB01000341.1 GCA_007123465.1 Spirochaetales bacterium | reverse complement strand
GCAGTTGTTGCGGCGATGCAGAGCAGATTGGAATTGCCAATGGCTATTCGGCATCTGAGCTGTCCGCGGTGCCCGAGGGAGCCAACCTTGGGCTGGGATGCGGCAACCCGACCGCAATCGGTTCCCTGCAAGCCGGTGAGACGGTACTGGATCTGGTACTGACGCGGCCACTACCTGGAGGCCATTCGTGCAGCCGGGCTGCGTCAGGTCGAGATCATCTCCGAGCGCAGCTACTCGGTGGATCTGCCCAACTCCGACCCGGTGATGTCAAGGCTGGTACGCCTCAGCAGGATCGTTCCGTGGCTGCGTAGGCGGCTGGAAACGGTGGTGAGCCTTTCGGTCAGGGCGTCTGCTCCCCGCTGATGCGGTACGGCAGATCGCCCGGCGGGTACTGGTTGCGATAGGTGAACAGCAGCTGCAGGTTGACCATTTCTCCACCGTACTCGATGTAGGTGGTGCGCCAGTCCAGCGGCTCGCCGTTCAGCACCAGATCGTAACGCCGACGCAGCGCCGCGGTTGGTGCGTCGCGGTCAATTTCCACGAGTACCGCGTGCACCTCGCGTACCGCGATGTTTCTGCGGCGAGCGCCAGGGCTCCAGCTTTGAAGCAGCCCGGCGCGCCGGATCATCCACAGTGCCTGCGTGGCGTCGTAGGCGTTGAGGGTAAACGGATCGCGGGTGGGAACAATTATCGTCGGCGGCGCAGGCTGCTCATACGCGGAGGCTGACAATGCAATTAGCGTAAACAGCGCTGTCAGGATGAATACCGCACGGTAGCGCCGCACGGGCGCGTTAGCGCAACACAATTGGATTCTCCCGTGCCGGCTCCGCGGCAAAGCGCAGCCCCAGTCCAATCAGGTTGACGGTTACCTCACGGTCTTCAACCTCTTCTATGTCGCCAACGCGCGTGTAGTGCAGGAAGAGGTCCAGATTGGCAAAGTCTCCCGGCAGGCGCACGCCCAACTCGCTGTAGAAATCGACGTCGGCGCCACCGCCGCGCAGAAACAGCAGCTCCGGTTCAAGGTAGACAAACGCGTGCGGTCCGCCGGCCGCGTTACCCGCACGGCGCCGGCGGCGCTCGGTCTGCTGCAGCGGGATATCCGCCCAGGCGCCTATTGTCGTCTTCCAGAAGGCGCGCGGCGGGCCGTAAGGCGGATCCCAGATATCGTACAGATCCAGCCAGCCGCTGCGCAGATATCCCTCGGCCTCGGCGGCGTCCCAACGCAGCGGCGGCGGCATGACGCCTGCGCGCAGGTAATCGGCAGTGTTGATCCGGTACGGGTCATCGGCGTCATCACGGAACGGATGAAAACTGTGACGCGAGTACTCCAGCAGCAGGTCAAGCCGGCCGAGGCGGTACGCGAGATTGATACCGTACTCGTAGTGCACCGCATCCATGCGCCACTCGACCTCGGTGGGCGGATCCCAATCCTCCGGACCGGGGCCGGACGTCAGTATCGAAGCAAACAGCAGGCCGACAGCGAATTGCGCATTATGCTGGAACACGGTAGCGGCACCCGAGGAGCGGACCTCGAACAGATCGTAGTTGCTGCCCTTGAAGTCGTAGCGCCAGTGTCCGAATGTGAAGTATCCCGCCGGGACCCACGTCTGGGAATCCGTGGTTACCGAGCGCAGCGGATTGGCTGTAGCCGGCGGCTTGGTGTATTCGCGCGCTGCCACAGGGTTTGACGCGGCGAGTATCCCCAGCAGTGCAAGACCGGCAAACTTACGTAGCATTGCACTAAGTTTCTATCAGCGGGCGGCAATCGTCAAGCGCGGCTGTTCAGGGACGATAGCTGCCGACGCGGCTGCTGCCGGCGATACCGGTGCCAACGCCGATAGAGATGCGCCAGTCGGCGCCGTCACCGTCAAAGATGGCCGACGGCGACAGCGTGGCGTAGCTGCGCCCGGCCAGCTGGTAACGCAGCTCGACCTCGGTTCGAAACGAAGTGGCTCGCTTTCCACCGCGTGAGGCGCCGTCGTACCGTGTAGTGTAGAGGTCCACCTCGCTGTTTTGATCGAGCAGCAGCAGCCGCAGCGCGCTGCTGAAACCGGATTCGGTCTCGACCTGACCGCCCAGGTGTACCCAGACGGCGCCGGGCCCGTAGGGTGACGTCAGCGGCATGGCGCGGTGCGGTCCCACCAGGTCCATGCGGTAGATAGCGCGCGACAGGCGCTCTTCATCGTCAAAATTGCCCCACAGGTCGTGCGTTGTGCCGACCTCGGCGTCAGCGATGAAGCGCAACCCACGGCGGCGCTGCTGGTAGACGGCGCCGGCAACGTAGGCCCCGATAGTGGGAAGAGCGTCATCGCCGTAGCCGATCATCCCGGCGTCCATATCGTCAAAGCCAAACAGGACGTAGGTCTCGAGCCCCGCTGCGGCAGCGTACGAGAGGTCGACCATTACGCTGAGATTGTTGGGTACGATGTTGGCGTTGTGACGGCTGAACACCGGGAAGAGGTCCGCCAGATGAAACTCGTTCATCCGGCGTACTATTATGGTTCGCCCGCCGATAGCGGCGCGCAAGCGGCCAAAGTCCCATTCAAAGCGATGAATGCTGTTGAGAATGATGTTCTGGCCCCAGTCGTACAGCTCGCGGCCGAGTTCTCCAAGGCCGTTGCTCTCGGCCCGGCGTTCTTCGATGGTCTGGCGGTTCTCCATCGTGGCCCAGACCATGGTCATGGTCAGCGGGCCCAGCGGCAGCTTGACGCGCAGAGCGTCCAGAAACGGTACTTCGTGCGAGACGTAGAGTGAGGTCAGCGGTGCCGGACCGATGTGCACCTTCTGCCTGCCAAAGACCGTCTCGAGCGGGCCAAAGAAGTACTGCGCGTAGCCCTCGCGCACAAAGTTGTACTCGGCTGCGAACGGACGGCTTTCGCGATAGGGCGGGTAGTTGGTATAGCCGCTATTGTTGTACTCGGCAATGGCATCGCCGCGGATGAACAGCGAACCCAGCGCGTCGTGCGTGTATCCCAGACGTAGCACGGCAAACGGATCGATCTCGCGCACCTTCTCTGAAAAGTCATCGTAGTTGTCGATATCGATATTGTAGCTGAACGCCTCGAGGTAGAAATCGAGCGCAGCCGACACCGTGATGTCTTCATCGCGGTAGTCCAACTGCTCCAGGTAGGCGTCGATGTCCGATGCAAGCGCGGCTGCCTGGGGTAGTTCTGCCAGCTGCAGGGCGCGGCGCTGCAGATCGCGCCTGGAAAGCGGGAACGAGGTCTCGGGAAAGCTGAGCCGTGCCACGCTGTAAAGGTAGCGCAGATCCTGCACTTCGCGGCTGTAGGGCTGGTAGACGTTCTGTGCCCACGCGCTACAGCTCATAACCAATAACAGCAGCCAGATGGTGGTTTGCTTTATCACGCGCGCCATTCTATCACATCCCGGGCAGGGAGAGAAACAGAATCAGGTAGAGCGGCAGCACCACCAGGTAGAGCACATTAGTCACCAGCAGGGTGAAGGCGGTCTGCTGTTCGTTAACCCCGGCAAACGAGGCCAGCACCGACAGGCTGGTGGCAGGCGGTATGTGCGTCTGCAGAAACAGCACCCAGCGCACCGCCGGTGGGGCGTTCAGCGGCAGCAGTACCAGGAAGTAGCCTGCGTAGTAGAGAGCCGGCAGCAGAGCAAAGCGGATGATCGATACCGCCAGCGCGGAAACCCGCAAGTGGGCATCACGCTGCCGGTTGAACTGCAGGTCGGCGATAAACGAACCGAGCGCAATCAGGATCAGCGGCAGCGTGATAGAGCCAACCTGGTGCAGCGCCGCGTGTACGTGGTAGAACGGCAGCGCGGGGTCGAACAGCCAGCGCTGCACGCCGAGCAGCGGTACCGCGAGCCCGGCCAGAATTCCGATAACCGGCGGCGACAGCAGCTGGCTCGGTTTCAACCGTCCGCGATGGCCGCCTACGATGGCGCTGCCGACAGACCAGAGCAGCGGACTGAAGCCGATCAGATAGACCCCGATCAGCAGGATCGGCTGGCTGCTGCCGAAGCGCTCGGCCACCAGCGGGATAGTCACGGGCACAATTTCGGCAACAGTCAGCGGGATATATGCGGAGTTGCCGATGCCGCCCAGCGCAATGGCGGCGCCGCGGTCGGGCGGCGCAAAGCGCAGCGCGGTAAAGATCAGCGCCGAAAGAGCGATACCGATCAGAAAGATGGCGGCGCCGGCAAGCGCAACCGGCCAGGCGCCCAGCACCTGATCGAGCGAGGTGCGGCTCAACGCGGCAAAGAAGTAGGCCGGCAGTCCAATGCGCACTACCAGCGAGCTCAACTGCGTGAAAAACGGCCGCGGCCAGATATTGCTGCGCCGGATTACAAATCCGAGACCGGTCAGCAGGAACAGCTGCGCGGCGGCGTAGAAGGCCGGAATTGCGTAGGCGGACATCCGCAGCGTTGCCGATCTAGACCATCGGCTGCGTACGGTGCACCAGCTGGATGCAGACGCCAAACGGATCGCGCAGCATCATCAGCTCATCGTCGCCGGCAACCCGGTAGTCTTCGGCAACCTGCGCCCCGGCTTCGATCAGCTGCTGCGCGGCCGCCTTGACATCGTGCACCGCAAAAGCGAGGTGAAAGCTCACAAAGTGCTGGTTTGCGAGATCGAGCCGGGCGGCACTGTCATTTGCGTAGAGCTCCAGGACCACGCGGCCGGCCGCGTCTGCCAGGAAACTGGCTGCGCCGGGGACCGAACGCACCACGCGCAGGTTGAGATTCTCCACGTACCAGCGTTCAGCGCTCTCTTTGTCGGCTACGTTCAGCGCCAGGTGCTCGAAAGTGAAATCAGGGTAGTCGGACATTGCATGCTCCTTCACGCCGCATAGTATAGCCTAACCGTGGGCCGAGGCCACCCCCAGCAGGCGCATGTGGTTGTCAAAATGGCGCTGCAGATAGCCGTAGTAGGTCTCATCGTGCGCATGCAGCAGCGCGAAGAACCGCTCGCGGATTTCCGGATCACGCAGCAGACCTCCGTAGGAAACGTGCAGCAGCTGGCGGCAGTTGGGATCATCCAGGAATGCCGGCAGTTCCACGTCGTTCTTGCTGCCGACCTCCGCGATAGCGTCGACGTCGGCGGTGATGTGGTACTGCTTCAGGGCCTCGGGAAAGTACTCAAACGCTTTGCGGTGAATGGTGCGGTAGAACGAGGGCTCACACGCCGCTATGACCCTCAGGCTTTCCAGCCAGCTGGTGCCCGATGTCTTGATGTGCAGCCGCCCGCCGCTGTGTCTGCCGACGTGCGGGTAGACCGAGAACTTGTCGCTGCCAGAGTGGACCGAGATCTTGTACATGCCGAAGTGCTCGGCAATCCGGCAGTGTACGATCAGCTGCTTCTCGAATTCCACGATGTCCCCGATGTAATCGATGCCTTTCTGGAATTCACCTATGAAGCGCGGTGCAAGCGAGTTGACCGTGACACCGCGGCGCTGCAGTTCGGCCGCGATAAAGAGGTGGTGCGAGGGCAGCGTTGGAGTGGTGGTCTCGTCGATGCTGATCTCCAGGTCGTAGGCGTTGCCGGTCTTCTGCTTGAGATGATCGTTGACTACCTGTGAGAAATCCAGCGCCGGGCCGTACATGACCGCGCACAGCCGCGCCTCCCCGGCGCTGATTCTGACAACAGTATCGTTATCCAGATTGAAGCTGCGGCCGGCGTACTCTGACTCAACACGCGCCTGGAAATCGGCGCTCAGCGCCGCAAACCCGGTGGTGATCTTGGACTGCGGCCAGTCCGCCACTTCGGGGCGCATCACCTCCGTCAGGTCGAGCGTGATCATCGGCATGTGCACCGCCAGCGCGCTATCAATTGCCTCGATCGTCTTGAGGTGATCACCGTCGGCCCCGTAGCCGCCGCTGAAGCCCTCCTGGAAGACGGCAAACGACGCGTCGGCAACAACATCGGCAAAGG
>SKLB01000123.1 GCA_007123465.1 Spirochaetales bacterium | reverse complement strand
CACAATCATGATGATCGGCCCGGGGCGTTGGGGCAGCAGCACTGCTTCGCTCGGCATACCGGTCTCGTTCGGAGACATCAACAACGTGGCGGTATTGATGGAGGTTGACGCGCTTCACGAAGGGCTGGTACCGGATCTCTCGCTGGGTACGCATTTCTTTAACGACATGGTCGAAATGAACATGCTCTACGTTGCCCACTTCCTGGCGCGGCCGGAGAATCGGCTCAGGCGGGATTTTCTTGATCATACGCCATCGGCGCTGCTGCACGTGATGCCCGAGGCCACCGAATGGGAACAGGTTGTACGCGTCATCGACGTCCCGCAAGACCGCGAGGTGGTGCTGCAGGCTGACGCGGTAGAGCAAACCTGTGTTGTCTACACCAATCCCTGATCAAGCATTGCGTCGGCAACCTTGACGAAACCGGCGATGTTGGCGCCGGCAACGTAGTTGCCCGGCGCGCCGTACTCCTCGGCCGCGGCGGCGGTGGCTGCAAAGACCCGCTGCATGATTTCGCGCAATCGCGCATCCACTTCGTCGGCGCTCCAGGACAGTCGCATGGCGTTCTGGCTCATCTCCAGACCGGAAGTTGCCACGCCGCCGGCGTTGGCCGCCTTGCCCGGACCGTAGAGAACCTTGCCGTTGAGGAACACTTCCACCGCTTCCGGTGTTGTCGGCATGTTGGCTCCTTCGGCTACAACTCGACAGCCGTTTTTTACCAGTTGCCGTGCGTCCGGCTCTTCGATCTCGTTCTGGGTAGCGCTCGGAAAGGCCGCGTCGCAGGCGACCAACCACGGGCGCTTGCCGTCGTGATATTCGCAGGCAAACCGCTCGGCGTACTCCTGGACACGGCCACGGCGAACATTCTTCAGCTCCATCACAAACTCGAGTTTGTTCTGGTCGATGCCGTCAGGATCGTAGATGAACCCGTTGGAGTCCGAGAGCGTCAGCGGTATAGCGCCAAACTCTATCAACTTCTGTACCGTGTACTGCGCCACGTTGCCCGATCCGGAAACCACGCAGCGCTTCCCCTGCAGGTCACCTCCCTCGGCGGCCAGCATTTCCTGCGCAAAATAGACCGCGCCGTAACCGGTGGCTTCCGGCCGTATCAGCGATCCGCCCCAGCTGAGCGCCTTACCGGTCAGGATCCCGGAGAACTCGTTTGCAATCCGCTTGTACTGGCCAAACAGGTAGCCGATCTCGCGCCTCCCGACACCGATGTCCCCAGCCGGAATATCGGTATCCTTGCCGATATGCCGGCACAGCTCGGTCATAAAAGACTGGCAGAAACGCATTACTTCAGCGTCGGACTTCCCCTTGGGATCAAAGTCAGAACCGCCCTTGCCGCCGCCCATCGCCAGCGACGTCAATGAATTCTTGAAGATCTGCTCGAACGCCAGGAACTTGAGTATGCTCAGGTTGACGGTGGGATGGAAACGCAGTCCGCCCTTGTACGGCCCCAGCGCGCTGTTGAACTGAATCCGAAATCCGCGGTTTACCTGAAATTCTCCGCTGTCGTCAATCCACGGAACACGGAACATGACCACGCGTTCGGGCTCTACGATCCGCTCAAGGATACGTTGCTTGCGATACTCGGGTCGGACGTCGATTACCGGTTCCAGTGATTCAAGTACCTCACGCACCGCCTGCTGAAACTCGCGCTCTCCGGGATTCCTGCGCTCGACCACCTCAAAGGCTTGTGCAATATAGCTCATGGCTTCCCCCTGCGCCGCAAGTATACACGCTGCGTCACGCGATGCAATAGCGGTACCAAACCACGTTCAGCCCAGAAGCAGTCCGACTATCGGCGGCGTCAGCACAGCGGTCATGACGCCGCAGATACAGATACCGAGTCCCGCTGCAGCTCCCTGCAATTCGCCTTCCTCGAGGGCACGTGCGGTGCCGATCCCGTGCGCGGCAGCCCCCATTGCCAATCCAAACGATACCGGGTGCACTACGCCCACCAGACGCAGCACAAGCGGACCGATAACGGCACCCAGGATTCCGGTCACCACCACTACCGCAGCGGTCAGCGACGCATCACCGCCTATCGATTCTGAGACCACAATCGCGATCGGCGTGGTGACACTCTTGGGAGCCAGCGAACGCACCACCATCTGCGGCGCCCCCGCCATCAATGCCGGGATCACTACCGATACAATTCCGACTGCGCTTGCAAACAGGACCGAGGTCAGCATCGCCGGCGCAGACCGTTTCAGCTCCTGCAAACGCAGGTAGAGCGGCAACCCCAACGCCACCACCGACGGTCCCAGAAAAAACGTAATCACGCGGCCACCGCTCATGTATTCATCGTAATCGATCCCACCAATGCGCAGTAGAGCTATGATCAGAGCCATTGTGACCAGAATCGGATGAAACAGCGCAAAGCGAATCCGCGCGTAGAACGCGCGCGCCGCCATGTACGTGAGCAGCGATAGCGTTACCCAGAACAGAGCCGGCGATATCCCGCTCACTGCTTACGCTCCACGGACGCCATCAACCGTCCACCGTGACGGAATAACCACTGCGAGCCAACACCGCTAACCACCAGAACGGCAACGGTACTGACTACCACGGCCACTGCGATTGCAGGCCAACTGCGGCCGATGAGGTCAAAATGCAGCATCACACCAACGCCGGGCGGCACAAACAGGAATGCCAGATTATCCAGCAGGACATCACACGATCGCCGCACCCACTCCACGCGCACAATACCGAGCGCCAGCGCGGCCGTCAGCAACAGCATCCCGATTACGCTGCCGGGCAGACCAACACCAAGTGCCGCAACGGCTTCACCAATCAGAAGAAACAGCAGCAGAACTGCCAATCCGCCCAACATGGCGCCATGATAGGGCGCAGCGCGGGTCGGGTCAAGAACAATCGCAACACACGCAGCAGACGGTTGCACTAACCGCCGCGGCGTTGGTAGTATTCCCGAATGATTCAGGTTGACAGCTCGCGTCGCGGGGATCCAAAGCGGTCAGGTTACTCGCAGTTCGGTGAGGACCGCGCTGTGCTGCGGATGCTTGGCGAGAGCAGCGGAATCTGTGTCGAGGTCGGTGGACACAACGGCATCAGCGGCAGCACCAGCTACCTGTTTGAGCTGCTCGGGCGACGCTGCATTGTTGTCGAGCCGGTGCCGTACCTGGCGGCACAGATCCGGGCCGCGCGCTCGTGCAGCGTAGTTGAAGCGGCTGCCGATTCCAGCGACGGAAGTGCCGAGTTTCTGATCGCCACCGGCGGCGACACGCTGTCCACGCTCAACAACCGCAACCGCGTGCGCTCTCGCATCGATGAGCATCGCGGTGCCATCGAGTCAATCACTGTAGCCACCCGGACGCTGGATTCCATCCTGCAGCAGCACGCCGCCGATGCGGTTGACGTAATCACAATCGATGTAGAGGGAAATGAATTGGCTGTGCTGCACGGGCTCACACTCGAACGGTGGCAGCCGCGCGTGCTGATTATCGAGGATAACTCGTTGTGCCGCGACCCTTCGGTACGCGATTATCTCGCGCAGCACGGCTACACACGCTTCTGGATTACCGTGGTAAATCACTGGTACTGTCGAGGTGACGACGTCACGCTCAATCGGGCCTGGCGGCGCGCGGTTTCGGCAGTCTACTGCAGACTGTGCCGCGTCTTCAGCTGCCTGTTCCGATCCGGCAAGCCGGAGTGAATGCGTGAAAAGAGCACCACTGCGCAATATCGTTGTCTTTCTATTGCTGACAACCGCCTGGCTGGTGCTTGCGGCCTCGACCGAGCTCATCGTTGGCGTGGTCGGCGCTCTGATCGTACTGTTCACAATGATCGTTTTCCCGTCGCTGCACATCGAGATTGTCTCGTTGAGCGCCGTACGGCGGCTGTTCAGGCTCAGCGTGTTCCTTGTCTATATTCTGCCGGCGCTGCTGCTGGCGAGCATCAAACTCGCGTCACTGACCGTTCGACCTTCGGTAGCTGTGTGCTCGCGCGTTCTGCGCTACAACTACCAGATCGGTGACCGGCTGGGCCTGCTGCTGCTCTCGGTGACTATTACACTTACACCCGGAACCCTGGTGCTGGAGGTGGACCCACAGCGTAACGCGCTCTACATCCATAACCTCGACCGCCAGGGCGTCAGCGTGGAGCAGACTCTGAAATCGATAAGCGCAATTGAGCAGCGGCTCCTGGGAGTGTTTCCATGAGCAGTGCGCTGATCGTTGCCGTGGTCGGAGTGCTACTTCTATCAGCGATAGCTACCTTTGGCAGGCTGATCAGCGGTCCAAGCGTGCCGGACCGCGTGGTAGCGGCCAATTCCATCGGCCTGATGCTTTTTTCGCTGATTGTAATTCTGGCGATGGTATTCGAGACCGAATCATTCCTGGACGTTGCACTGGTCTACTCGGTACTGCAGTTCATTGACATCATCATCATTTCTAAGTATCTCAACCGTCAGGGAGTGCATCACGATGAGCCTTGATGCTGTCCGACCGCTGCTGTCGGTTGCCCTGCTGCTGACCGCTGTTGCATTCTTCGCAGTCACTGCGCTCGGGATGTTCCGCTTCCGCGTCATGTACGACCGGCTGCACGTAGCCACCAAGTGCCTGACCGGTGGGGTGCTCTCGGTACTTCTGAGCTACACGGTGACAGCCCCAACCGGGTTTGCGCTGGGCAAGGCGCTGTTGGGAGCGGCCTTCCTGTTGATGACCAACGCCATCGCCAGCCACGCACTTGCGCGGGCCGCCTACCGCCAGCAGTGCGACACCGACAAACTCAGCATCGATCAGTTGGCCGAAGATATCGCGCTCACCAAGGAGGTCCCCGGATGACAATAGCGATCATGACCGGACTGATGCTCTTCCTGTGCCTGGTTGCCGTATACGCGGTGTTTTCGCATGTTATCATCCACGCGGTTGTGGCGATGTCGGTCTTCAGCATAATAACTGCGGTGGTCTTTCTGCTGCTGCAGGCACCCGATGTTGCAATGACCGAAGCGGTCATTGGTGCAGGACTGGTTACCGCATTCTTCATTCTGACCCTGAACAAGATCGAGGAGCTGTAGACTATGGCTTCACGCATCGTTGCCGTGCTGATGATTGCGGCGGTGGCGGCGCTGGCGCTGCTGACCGCCGTGTCACTGCCCCTCGATATGCAGCGCCCGGACGTTGGGATCTACATTGAGCGTGGCGTGCAGCAAACCGGTGCCACAAATCAGGTGAGTTCGATCCTGTTTGACTATCGCGGCTTCGACACCCTCGGCGAGGCTACGGTAATCCTGGCTGCATCGCTGATCATCGGGTTTGTAGCGCCGCGCAGGCGGACCAGCATGCTCTCGTCGAGCCTCAGCGTTATTGTGCGCGATACCGTTGCACTTCTGTTGCCGTTCCTGCTGGTATTCGGTTTCTACATTATCCTCTTTGGACACATCTCACCGGGGGGTGGGTTCACCGGTGGAGTGATGCTCGCGGCAGCCGTAATCATCTACTCGCTGGCGTACTGTTCGGGCAGCAGGCGCGTCTTTCTGCTGGATGAGACCCAGGAGAAGCTTGTCGAAAACAGTGGAATGCTCCTGTTTCTGGGCATCGGTCTGGTGGGCCTGGGAGCAGGAGGCGCCTTCCTGGCCAACGCCGCAACCGGTGTGCCGCTCGGCCGACCGGGGTCACTGGCAAGCGCCGGATTGATCCCGTTTCTCAACCTCGCCAGCGGGCTCAAGGTTGCCGCGGGGCTCTCGATTGTCTTCTTCAGCCTGATCAGGGAGTGAGCGGTGCAGTATATCGCGTTCGGCGGTGCCGGCATTCTGACACTTGTGGGTCTATACGGCCTGCTGACCCAGAAGAACGCCGTCAAACTGGTGATCTGCTTCAATATCATGGAGACCGCCGCCCTGATCTTTCTGATTGCGCTTGGATACCGCGAGGGAGCTTCGAT
>SKLB01000243.1 GCA_007123465.1 Spirochaetales bacterium | reverse complement strand
CAGGCCGGTCTGCTCTACTACTTCGGCAACATCTACGGTGACGAGGGCGGTTTCCAGATAGCGTTGCCGATCCTGCTGCTCTCGAGCATCATCTTCATCCCTATCTGGGTCAAGATTTCCGAGCGCCTCGGCAAGAAGCGCTGCTATAACATCGGCATGCTGATCTTTGCCGGATCGGTGATTGTGTTTTTCTTTCTGGGCCACATTCTGGGCATGCAGTTCTCGTTTGTAATCATGTTTGTGGCCGGTATCGGCTTTGCAACCCAGTACGTAATGCCGTACTCACTGGTCCCCGACATTATCGAGTACGATTACGCCGAGAGCGGCAGCCGCCGCGAAGGGGTCTTCTACGGCATGTGGACCTTTGTAAGCAAGACCGGGCAGGCGTTTGGTATCGCGCTGACCGGCTGGGTACTGGACGCGTTCGGATATCGCGAGCCAACCGCACTGCTTCCCGATCCGGTGCAGACCGATGCAGCGCGGCTGGGTATCCGGCTACTGACCGGCCCGATTCCGGCGGCCTTTTTCATAGCGGGGGTGATCGTGTTATCCTTTTACCCGATCACACGCGCGCGCTACAACGAGATAATGGAGACTATCCGCCGCCGTGATGCCGAGCAATCCTGAAGGAGAAGGCAGCATGTCCGAGCAGACACTTTTTGAAAAGATCCTCGCCGGAGAGATCCCGTCCGACGCCGTCTACGAAGACGAGCACGTCTACGCGTTCCGCGACATCAACCCGCAAGCGCCCACTCACGTGCTTGTCATCCCCAAGCGCAAGATGCAGAGCTTCGCCGACATCAGACAGGCAGAGGCTGCCGACGTGGGTGCGTTCATGCAGGGCGTCTCACGCGTGGCCGCCCAGCTCGGTCTGGAGAAGGAAGGCTATCGAGTTGTCTTCAACACCGGAACGCACGGCCAGCAGACCGTGCACTACATCCACGCCCACATCCTCGGCGGCCGGCAGTTGCAGTGGCCGCCGGGATAGGCATCCGCAGCGCATAGACCCAACCGCGGGGGGCGTGGTAGATTTGGCCCTATGGAACAGTTGAAACGCACCGCCACGTGTGGCGAGCTGACCGCTGCTCGCGCCGGCGATGCGGTGGTCTTGAACGGTTGGGTGCATCGCTTCCGCGATCACGGCGGCGTCAAGTTTGTCGGGCTGCGCGATCGTTACGGCATCACCCAGGTGGTGGTTGATGAAGACGCAGACCGCAGCTTGAAGGCCACCGCCGAGGGGCTCAAGAACGAGTATTGCATAGCGGTGCGCGGAACGGTGCGTTCCCGCCCGTCGGACATGGTCAACCGCGAAATGGCAACCGGCGAGATCGAGGTAGCGGCCGCGGAGATCAGCGTCCTGTCGAGCTGCGAAACAGTGCCGTTCATGATTGACGAGCGCTCGGAAGCTCGCGACGAGCTGCGCATGAAGTACCGCTATCTCGATCTGCGCTCCTTCTCGATGCAGCGCAAGATCAAGCTGCGCCACGACGTCTGCTATTACACCCGCCAGTACCTGCACGAGCGCGGTTTCTACGAAATCGAAACCCCGACACTGATAAAATCGACACCCGAAGGAGCGCGCGATTTTCTTGTTCCGTCGCGGCTGCAGCGGGGCAAGTTCTACGCTCTACCGCAGTCGCCGCAGCTGTTCAAGCAGATCATCATGGTGTCGGGCTTTGACAAGTACTTCCAGCTGGCCCACTGCTACCGTGATGAAGACGCGCGAGGCGATCGCCAGCTGGAGCATACTCAGATCGACATGGAGATGAGTTTTGTCGCCAAAGAGGATGTTTTCGAAGTAGTTGAAGGGCTTATGGCGGCGCTGTTCCAGCGCGCGCTGGGCGTTGGCATCGAGACGCCGTTCAGGCGGCTGTCGTACGATGAGGCGATGAACAGCTACGGATCGGATAAGCCCGAGCTGCGTTTCGAGATGCCGCTGCAGGGCTTTGATGCACTGGCGGCCGGCAGCGGCTTTGGCGTTTTTGAATCGGTGTTAACCGACGGCGGAACCGTCAAGGCGCTGGTTGCCGGCGGCTGCGGCGACTACTCGCGCAAGCAGATCGGACAGCTGGAAGAAGCCGCGCGCACGTATGGCGCCGGCGGCCTGGCGTGGATGAAAGTTACCCAGTCCGGCGGCCTGGAAGGCGGCATCAGCAAGTTTTTTGCCGAGCGCGCGGCAGAGGTCACAGACGCTCTGGGCGCGATGCCTGGTGACCTGCTGCTGTTTGTTGCCGACCAGTGGAAGACCGCCTGTACCGCCCTGGGTGCAGTCCGCACACGCCTGGGCCGCGAGCTGGGGCTGTGTGACCCGTCACGGTTCAGTTTTGCCTGGATTGTGGACTTTCCGCTGTTCGAATGGAACGAGGATGCAGACCGCTGGGAAGCGGCTCACCACATGTTCACCATGCCGCAGGAGCGTTTTCTGGCTACACTCGAGAGCGACCCCGGCGCGGTCAAAGGTGACCTCTACGACCTGGTGTGCAACGGTTTTGAACTGGCATCCGGTTCGATCCGTATTCACGATCCGGCGCTGCAGCAGCGCATTTTCAACGTAGTAGGATTCTCCGAAGAGGAAGCCAGGCGGCGCTTTGGATTTCTGCTGGAAGCGTTCCAGTACGGCGCACCGCCGCACGGCGGCATCGCGCCGGGGCTGGACCGCCTGGTTATGATCATGGCCGGTGAATCCAGTATTCGTGAAGTAATCGCATTTCCCAAGAACACCGCCGGAGTTTCTTTGATGGATGATTCGCCTTCACAGGTCGATCAATCGCAGCTCGATGAGCTTGGGCTGCAGATCGTCGAGCGCGAGTCGGGCTGAAAGGTAGAGAGAAGGAGAGCACAATGTTCAGCGTACGAACCTACAACAAGATTGCAGAAAGTGGACTGGAGATCCTGCGCACAGCGGGGATTGAAGTGGGCCCGGATGTAGAGGATCCGGATGGAATTCTGGTACGCAGTGCGTCGCTGCACGAGCTGGAATTCGGCTCGAAGCTGAAGGGGATAGCGCGTGCCGGGGCCGGGTACAACAATGTGCCCGTCGAGCGCTGCAGCGAGTCGAGCGTGGTGGTGTTCAACACCCCGGGCGCCAACGCCAATTCGGTCAAGGAGCTGGTCATTGCGGGACTGCTATTGAGTTCACGCGGAATTATCCAGGGCGTAACGTGGGCTCGTTCGCTGGTCGGCAAGGGCGGCGAGCTTCCCGCACTGGTGGAGAAAGGCAAGTCTTCTTTTGCCGGCCCCGAGGTTGCCGGCAAGGCGCTGGGGGTAGTCGGACTGGGCGCGGTGGGCGTGATGGTGTGCAACGCGGCCGAAGCGCTCGGCATGTGCGTGATCGGCTACGACCCCTATCTTTCGGTCGAGTCCGCCTGGGGGCTGTCGCGATCGGTCCGGCGTGCCGAGAGCCTGGATCCCCTGTACGCAAAGAGCGACTTCATCTCGCTGCACGCACCGCTCAACGAGGACACTCGGGACATGTTGAACGCCGACGCTTTCTCCAAGATGAAACAGGGCGTTCGCGTGCTCAACCTGGCGCGCGGCGGGCTGGTAGACGACAAAGCGTTGCTGGCTGCTATTGAAAACGGAACGGTTGAATCGTACGTCACCGATTTTCCCACCGACGAGCTGGTGGCCAACGAGAAGGTGATTCCGGTACCGCACCTGGGCGCTTCAACCCCGGAGGCTGAAGAGAACTGCGCCGTGATGGCCGCGCGGCAGCTGCGCGATTATCTGTTCACGGGCAACATCATCAACTCGGTCAATTTCCCCGACTGCCAGATGGCTCCGTCACAGAACGAACGCCTGGTCATAGCCAATCGCAACATACCCAAGATGGTAGGACAGATTACCGCAATTCTGGCCGACGAGAACTGCAACATTCTGGACCTGCTCAACCGGCATAAGGGTGAAATCGCCTACAACATCATCGATGTCGACCGCCGCGTCTCCCCCGCGGCGCTGGATCGCATGCGATCCATCAATGGAGTACTCATGGTGCGTGAAGTACGCGCATCCCAATCCACCGATTAACAAGGAGGCGCCGATGAGACCCGCCATTTCTGCAGCCGCGGCAGCGCTGGCTGCGGCGCTGCTGCTGACAATAACGCCAGGAGGCTACACTATGGACAATCTCCCCGAGGGGCTCTACGCTCATATCGAGACTAACCGCGGCACTATTGTGGCCGAGCTCGAGTTCCAGCGCGCCCCGATGACCGTGATGAACTTTGTCGGGCTGGCCGAAGGAACCATAGAACACAGTCGTGGCAGCGGCATACGCTTCTATGACGGACTGACGTTCCACCGCGTGATAGACGATTTCATGATTCAGGGTGGCGATCCTGAGGGCAGCGGCCGCGGGGGACCCGGCTACCGCTTTCCCGATGAGTTCCATCCGGAGCTGCGCCACGACTCGGCCGGAATTCTGTCGATGGCCAACGCCGGACCGGGAACCAACGGCAGCCAGTTCTTCATAACCCACGCGCCGACACCGTGGCTCGATGACGCCCACACCGTATTCGGAAAGGTTGTCTCGGGACAGGATGTGGTCGACTCGATCCAGCGACGCGATCGCATGGAACGGGTGCGGATCGAACGCGTCGGCGCGGAAGCAGAAGCGTTTCGGGCCGATCAGGAGACGTTTGACGCGGCCAGGCGCGCCGCACAGTAGCGCTATCGGCGCACAAGGAGGCCCAATATGGCAAAGGCCATTCGAATCGAACAGACCGGCGGACCGGAAGTAATGAAGTGGGTCGATGTGGAGATCGGCCCACCGGAACCACGCGAGCTGCTGATCCGCCAGACGGCGGTCGGGCTCAACTTTGTCGATATCTATTTTCGCAATGGGCTCTACAAGTTGCCCGAACTACCGCACGGCCTTGGCGCCGAGGCCGCCGGGGTTGTGGAAGCAATGGGGTCCGAGGTTACCGAGTTTGCCGTTGGAGACCGCGTTGCCTACGTGCACTCTCAGCAGGGCGCCTACGCCGAATCACGCCTGATGCCCGCCGAGCGCTGCGTCAAGCTGCCACACGATGTCAGCGACGTGGTGGCTGCCGCCATGATGCTGCGCGGCCTCACGGCGCACTACCTGCTGCGCCGTACCTATCGCGTCTCAGCCGGTGAAACCATTCTGGTTCATGCGGCCGCCGGAGGCGTGGGCCTGATACTGTGCAGCTGGGCGCGCGCACTCGGCGCTACCGTGATCGGAACGGTGGGATCTGCCGAGAAAGCCGAGCTGGCCCGATCATTTGGCTGTAGTCACACGATCGACTACACCCGCGAGGACTTCGTCAGCGAGGTCCGCAGTATAACCGGGGGCCGCGGCGTCCCGGTGGTCTACGACTCGGTGGGAAAGGATACCTTTGAAGGCTCCATCGACTGCCTGAGCCCGCTGGGAATGATGGTAACCTTTGGCAACGCATCGGGGCCCGTAGCGGCGGTGGAACCGGGGCTGCTGGCGCAGAAAGGGTCGCTCTTTCTGACCCGGCCAACGCTGTTTCACTACATTGCCCAGCGCAACGACCTGCTGGCCGCCACCCAGGAGTTGTTTGAGGTGGTGCGCAGCGGCACGGTCAAGATCGCGGTCAACCAGGAGTACGCGCTGATCGATGTAGCCCAGTCACACCGCGATCTGGAGTCACGCAAGACAACCGGATCAACGGTACTGCTTCCCTGATAAGAACAACAGCGATGATGAGGAGTTCCTGATGGCACGCTTCTGCGTTATTGGTAGTCTGAACATGGATCTGGTAGCGACGGTCGAACGCTTTCCCCGGCCGGGAGAGAGCCTCGTTGGAACCGGATTTGCCACCTACACCGGAGGCAAGGGCGCCAACCAGGCAATAGCCCTGGCGCGCCTGGGTGCCGACGTTGACATGATCGGCCGGGTTGGCAATGACTCGTTTGGCGTGCAGTACCGCGAGAAGCTGAGCGCCGAGAAGGTTGCCTATGACGCGGTTGAATCCGCGGACTCGCAGCCAACCGGGGTAGCCCTGATCGAGGTCGAGGCCGGCGGCGAGAACCGCATTGTGTGGGTTCCGGGAGCCAATCTGACCGTGGACAACTCGTATATCGATCGGCATCGGCTGGTAATTTCTGGAGCAGACTTTGCGCTGCTGCAGCTGGAGATTCCTCTGGACACAACCGAGTACGCGCTGCAGAGCGCGCAGCAAGCCGGCTGCGTCACCATCCTGGATCCGGCGCCGGCACAGCAGCTGCCGCGTTCGCTGCTGTCGGCGGTTGACTATCTGACTCCCAACGCCAGCGAAGCCGAGCTCCTCAGCGGCATCGAAGTCAGCGACAGCCGCAGCGCGCGGGCGGCCGCAGAGGCGCTGGTACAGCTGGGGGCGCGCTCGGTTGTCATCAAAGCCGGGCAGCAGGGAGCGTTTGTGTTTCACGACCGGCAGTTTGACCACGTCGCCGGCTACACTGTCGATGCGGTTGACACCACCGCTGCCGGCGACGCCTTCAACGCCGGGCTGGCGTTTGCGCTTGGACGCGGCGACACCCTGCATCAGGCTGTGCGCTACGCCAACGCCGTTGGTGCACTGGCCTGCCGCGGTGCCGGAGCACAGGCGGCAATGCCCGGTGCGGCCGCGGTCCGGGGTTTTATTGAACAGCAGAAATAGGAGTTACGCAGGTGGGCAAACGCACAATACGGCTCTTTGTGGTAACTGCGGTGCTGGTTGCAGCCGCAATAGCTACCGGCTGCTCCAGCGGGCCACAGACCACGCTGGAAGACAGCGGCCGCATCAGTTACCAGGTTCAGACAAGTTCCTCCGGTGACGACTACGTGGTACACCGGCTGGTCATCTACCGCGATGATTACGACAGCATAGAGCTCGGCATCCTTTCTCCCAATGACGGATCACCCAACAGCTATGTACTCTCGGTTGTGTACAGCGGCTCGCAATGGCGCTTCATGGAAGGCGAAGTACTGGTGCGCGTGGGAGCGCAGCTGCTGCGTCTGCGCGATAACCGTCCGACACGTGCCGGGGGCCACAACGAGCCGGTTCGCGAGCGGCTGACCGTGGCTCTGAGCCGGGAACAGTTTCACAGCATAACCAACGGCTCGCGGGTTGCAGTCGAGTATCACCCGGGCACCATCGCTTACGTTGACCGACGTGCCGAGCGAGCCATGCGTCGCTTCTATCAGGAGTACGCGGACGCCTGAGCGATGATCCTGGTCGACAACCTTGCCAAACGGTATGGTGACGTCATCGCGCTGCGCGATGTCAGTCTGGCTATAGAATCGGGTGAGTTCCTGGTTCTGCTGGGTCCCTCGGGGTCGGGCAAGACCACGTTGCTGCGCTGCGTTGCCGGACTGGAGGTTCCCTCGGGCGGAGAGATACGCCTTGAGGATCGGGTTGTGTTTTCCGAGTACTCCTCGTACGTGGTGCCGCCGCGGGAGCGCGATATCGGCATGGTATTCCAGAGTTTTGCGCTCTACCCGCACATGAACGTCTTCGAAAACGTGGCCTTCGGGCTCAAGATCAAGAAGACCGCCCGAGGCGATATTGCCGAGCGAGTAGAGGCCGCGCTGGAGATGGTGGGCCTGGCGGCGCTGGCCCGGCGCCGTCCAAAACAGCTCAGCGGCGGCCAGCAGCAGCGCGTTGCGCTGGCACGCACTATTGCCTCCAGACCGCGTTACCTGCTGTTTGACGAGCCGCTGTCGAACCTCGATCCAAAATTGCGCGTGGCGCTGCGGACACAGCTCAAGCAGGTGCACAAGCGGCTGGGAACCACCTCGCTCTACGTCACCCACGACCAGAACGAGGCCATGATCCTCGCTGACGTCATCGCCGTGCTGCACGACGGAAGAATCGCGCAGCTCGATGCTCCGCGTGAGGTGTACCGCTACCCGGCTACGCCCGCGGTAGCCGAATTAACCGCCAATCCCAGGACCAATCTGATCCGCGGTGAGTTGCATCGTGCGGCGGGGCGGCTGCTGCTCATCCCGCGCGATGATCCCTACTGTTTTCTGCCGCTGCCGCAGTGCTGCGCTGCTGCGGGCGTGCACCACGTAATCCTGCACGCGCGGCCCGAAGACGTGGAGATGGTGCGCACCCCCCCGGCAGACGAGGGCAGCCTTTTTGTGGTGCTGGCGATGCCGCAGGGCTCGGACACGTTTGTCTACCTTGAGTTTGATTCCAGCTCGGTGGAAAGCGATCAGAAACCCACCGCGCTTATCACGCGCGGTGAACCCGAGGACGCAACCAGACTCTCGCGCGGTGACCGCGTCGGCCTGCGTTTTCTACGCGGCAACCTCTACGATCCGGATACCCGCCGGCTGATCGGGTCTTTTGACCGCTCCGGCCGCTACCTGACTGCGCGCACACCGGACATGCGGTAGTACGCCTCGTTCCAGCGCAACTCGCGCTTGAAGTCATCCACGCGTGTGTCGGCATCGATGTGCAGGCATTCGATACCGGCGATGTCACAGTAATCTTCGATGTACTCGGCACCGATAGCCTGTGAATAGGCGGTGTGATGCGCGCCGCCGGCCAGAATCCAGCTGGTAGCGGCGACCTCGAGGTCCGGCTCCGGTTTCCACAACACGCGCGCCACCGGCAGCCTGGGCAGCGCTTCGGCGGGGGTGACAGCGTTTACCTCGTTGACCAGCATGCGGAACCGGTCACCCATGTCCACCAGCGACGCGTTGATGGCGGGACCTGGCCGGCCGGTGAACACCAGGCGCACCGGGTCGGACTTGCCACCGATCGACAGCGGGTGAATCTCCAATGACGGCTTCTGCTGATCGGCAATCGACGGACAGAGCTCGAGCATGTGTGCACCAAGGACCAGCGACTCGTTACCCCGCAAGTGGTAGGTGTAGTCCTCCATGAACGAACTGCCGCCGGGCAGGCCGTGGGCCATGACTTTGACTGCGCGCACCAGCGCCGCGGTCTTCCAGTCTCCCTCGGCGCCAAAGCCGTAACCGTCCGCCATCAAGCGCTGAACCGCCAGCCCCGGAAGCTGCGCCATTCCGTGCAGCACTTCAAAGCTGGAGGTAAACCCGGTAAACCCGCCGCCGGCCAGGAAGCGTCGCAGACCGAGCTCGATCCGCGCCCCTTCGCGCAGCTCCGATCGGCGGCCGCCCCTGGGACCGAGCTCGGCGCTGACACTATAGGCGTCATCGTATTCGCGCGTCAGCGCATCGACCTCGGAATCGCTTACCTGCTGCATCGCTTGCACCAGATCACCGATGCCGTAACCGGCAACGCTGTAACCGAGCTCGATCTCGGCTGAGACCTTGTTGCCCTCGGTTACCGCAACGTTGCGCATATTGTCGCCAAACCGCGCTATGCGCGCTCGCTGCGCGTCGTGCCAGGCGCCGGCCGCGCGGGCCCAGACGCCCAGTCTGTGGCGCACAGCGGGATCCTGCCAGTGACCCACCACCACCTTTCGCTCCAGGCCCAACCGCGAACCGATGAAACCAAACTCACGCCCGCCGTGGGCCGACTGGTTGAGATTCATGAAGTCCATGTCGATGGTGGACCACGGTATATCACTGTTGAACTGGGTGTGAAGGTGCACAAAGGGCTTGCGCAGGCTTTGCAATCCGGGGATCCACATCCGCGCCGGTGAGAAGGTGTGCATCCAGGTGACCAGACCGATGCAGTCATCGGCCAGATCGGCCTCGATGCAGAGCCGTCGAATTGCGTCGTGAGTGGTCAGTACCGGCTTGTAGATGACCTTGACCGGGATTACCGCTTCAGCATCCAACGCCGCGGCTATGGTACGAGCGTGTTGAGCAACCTGCTGCAACACGTCCTCGCCGTAGAGATTCTGACTGCCGGTGACAAACCAGACTTCGTAGTTCGACAGATCGATCATGAGAGCCCCCTGTCCGCGCCATCGAGTGACGGGCTTTGCGTGTACGTTCACGCAATTATCGACCGCAGCAGGCAATCTGTCAACTGAGAGTGGTTGTTGACTGTTATGAACTGTTACGAAGCTTGTGAACGATGGCCACGCCTCAGCCGCCGAGTTCCCAGTAAATCCAGCGCATTTCGGAGGGCTGGGCGGAGGTGCGCAGCAGAAAGCGGCCGTCGCGCCCGCGCTCGTAGATCAGCGTCATCAACACGGCGTTCCAGCCGCGCTTCAAGCGCAGGTCTACCTCGCCGCTAACTCCCGGTGCACTGCCGCGCCCGGAGATAGACACGTCTCGGTCGGCGTAGAGCCAGCTCAGTCGCATGGTTGACGAGGCTCCCTCGCGCCAGCGCTGCACAAACCCGGCCGAAAGGTCATCTGAGCTGCGTACTTCCAGCCGCGCAAAGCGTTGAATCAGGGCGCTGTTGTTAGAAACCACGGGCGTCAGCGGGATAGGCCCAAAGAATGACTCGGAGAACATCGCGCGTATTTCAGAAGCGTAATCTCCAACCGGGAGTAAGATCTCGGTTGCCGGCGTTGGTACGGGAATGTTCAGCTGCCCCGACTCAGCGCTGCCCCGACTCAGGATATGGGACTCCCCGGCAGCGTCGGTCAACTTGATCTCCGGCCGGTGGCCCGCATCGTTGGTCCACCGCTGCAGCCCGTCGCCTGACAGGTCCTGTTGCATTACCGGTCCACTGAGGCGCAGCTGGTTTCCCAGCGCAGCCTCAGCGGCAGGCGGCGCCGTCTGTCCGTGGCCCGCCACGGCAATCAACAACAGTAGCGTGACTAACAGCGAACTACGCGCAAGAGCCATGGCGGCCTCCCGTTGCAGTATACACCAGGATGGGCTCATTCTGCAAAACGCCGGTAGTGCTCGGTGAGTTCCAGAACCTTCTCAACAAACTCAACCGGTTCGCGGCCCCGCGCGTATCCGAACTGAACCACTTCCTGGTTGTAGTAGTGCGGATCGGCCTTGGCAAGCAGGTAGTGATCAACGTTGCCGTACCATTGATCGGGGTTGAGCTCGTGCAGTTGTGCCAGCCGCCGTGCGTCTTCCACGTGGCCCTGGCCGACGTTGTAGGAGGCCAGCACGAAGCGCAGACGCTGATCAGGATCACTGATCCGCTCACCCCAGTAGTCCTGCAGCCATCCGATGAACGCCACCGCGGCGCGCAGGTTTTCTTGCGGATCGTACAGGTTACGGGCGCCAAAATGGCGCGCGGTTGCCGGCATCAGCTGCATCAGCCCGGTGGCCCCCATCCACGAGCGCGCCCGCGGATTGAAGCGCGACTCCTGGTACGCCAGCGCTGCAAGCATGCGCCAGTCCCAGTCGATCTTGTCGGCGTAACGCTGGAAGAGCTCGTCCCAGGGCGATATGCTGCCGCCATTGATCGGAAAGAGATCGCTTTCTACCCGCACCCGATAGGCCCGATGATCCTGAAAATACTTGCGGTGGATCACAAAGAAGTCCGATTCGCCCTGGGCTTCAGCCAGCCATTGGTTGACAGCCTGCAGCAGTTGGGGAGTATCCTTGCGCACTGCCCACGAAATCTGCTGCTCCAGCCCTACGGCGGTGTTGACATCAATGTTACTGTAGTAGCCGCCGATCAAGCGCGCGATGTCTTCGTCGGCCACGGTATAGTCTATCGATCCCTCGGCTACTCTGGCAATCAATTCTTCGGTCGGCAGATCTGCTTCAGCCTCGACAATTGCGATCCGACCGCCAATCTCGCGTTCGAGATTGCGCAGCCGCGATGCGTAGGCGGCGCCCTTGCGCACGTGAACTTGAACGCCGTCGAGCTCCACCGGGTTGCGCACCAGCCGCTCTTCGAGCTCGCGCCGCGGCAGCGTGCGCCAGTCATCCGGTTTACGTTGCACCAGCACCTGGCGCGTGAAATAGAGCGGTCGGCTGAACTCAACCAGTTCACGGCGTTCGCTATTGACAGTCAGGCGGTAGGCGATGAGATCCCCCTCACCGCTGTTGAGCAGCTCGATCATGTGATCGATGTCTTCAGCGATCACCAGGTCAACCGGCAGAGCGAGAAACCGGCCAAACCGCTGAATCAGCTCGTACTCGTAGCCCATCGGCTGGCCGCGGTAGATGAAGTAGCTTATCGGTCCGTAACTGGTAATCACGCGCAGGCGGCCACGTTCGCGGATCTGCTCCAGGTCCACCGCCGGCTCGGGACGCGCCGAGCGCAGAAAGCACGAGGAGAGCGTTATCAGTGCCAGTAGAACAAGAACGATCCGTTTCATAGCAGAACTTTGTGGAATACCGCATCAGGCCCAGGCGGCCTGCATCTTTTTGTGTAATATACGAAAACCTGCGGATTCGGTCTACTTCTGCCTGCCGCGTCTGCAGGCGGCGGCGTGTTGTTTTCTGCAACAACCGGCAGAATGGTGATGGAATTAACAAGAAGTTGACAAAATTAACCGGCCTCGGCAATAGTAGCGCTGTTATCAGCGGCAGGCAAGCCCAACAAGATCATCGATTTCACAAAATGTTCCGGCTAACCAGGTTGCCGGGAGGGTGCTACACTTGCAGCAGCATATTGACCCGTAAGACGGCAAAAGGAGAGCAGAATGAAGAAAGCAATTGTAATTGTCACAGTGCTTGTGACGTTGGCGGCCTTGATCTCGTGCGGCGGTCCCGCCGAGCCGGCGCAGAACCAGACCGGGGCGGAAACCGCTGAAAGCAGAATGGACCAGCTCTACATCCAGGTTTCGGCGTTGAGTAACATAGATTACTTCTACGATCATCAGCTTGGAATGAGAATGGTAGGCGAAGAACTCGGCGTGCGAACCGAGTACGTCGGCCCGGCGGAATACGACATGAACGCGATGATCTCTGCTTTTGAGCAGGCCATTGCACGGCGGCCCAACGGTATTGTTGTGGTAGGCTTTGAGCCTTCACTGGATGCCATTGTTGACAAAGCGATTGAAGAAGGAATCCCGGTGGTTACCGTTGACGCCGACCTTCCTACGTCAAATCGTCTGGCGTTTGTGGGAACTGGAAACTTCAACGCCGGCTTCACCGGTGGAAACGCCATGGCAGATCTGATCGGCGGTAGCGGCAAGATTGCGCTACTGACCAAGCCGGGGCAGTCCAACCTGGAGGAACGGATCGCCGGTTACCGTGCTGCACTGTCGGAATACCCGGGAATCGAGATCGTCCAGATTGCCGATACGCAGAGCGATCCGATTGTGGCCGCGCAAGCTGCGGCAACACTGCTGCAGCGATACCCGGATCTCGCAGCCTTCGGCTGCGTTGAAGCTGCCGGCGGTTCAGGAGCAGCTACCGCGGTCCGCGAAGCCGGAAAAGTGGGAGAAGTCAAGATCATTTCCATGGATCGCGGCAACGAGGTGCTGGAGGCTATTGAAGAAGGCATCATCTCGGCGTCAATAGCACAGCAGACCGCCCTGATGCCCTACTACGCAACCCAGATCTTGTATAATCTCAACAACTCCAACGTGGCGATCTCGTCGGACAACGCCTCAGCCGGCGTGCTGGGCATTCCCGAGATGGTGGATACCGGCGTTATCGTTGTTGACTCGAGCAACTATCAGTATTTCGTACGCTGATTTGACCTGACCAAGATTAGCTTGAGACTCCCCGCTGTGGACCTTGCGGGCCACGGCGGGGCCCTTTCTATACCAGGAACAAGAGCAGAGGAGCCCGATGGCGGATTACATCTTGGAAGCGCGTGGGATGGTGAAAACCTTTCCGGGAGTCCGGGCGCTTGACGGCGTGGATCTCCAGCTGAAAACCGGTGAGGTGCACGCACTGGTGGGCGAAAACGGAGCCGGCAAGAGTACACTCATGCTGACCCTGGGTGCGATTCACAAACCCGATGCCGGTACGATACTGATCGACGGCCGGCCGGTTTCGCTTGCTTCACCGCACGATGCCAACGTGCAGGGCATCAGCATCGTTTTCCAGGAGCTCAGCCTGGTTCCGTCGCTGAGCATTGCCGAGAACGTCTTTGCAAATCGCCAACCGGTGAACCGCTTCGGGATGCTCGACCGCAAGAAGCTGCAACGCGATACAAGCGATATGCTCAAGCTTTTCGAACTTGACTGCCTCGATCCGTCTACACTGGTCAAGGATCTCTCGATCTCCAACCAGCAGGTGGTGGAGATTCTGAAGGCAATGTCCGTCAATCCTAAAGTGCTGATCCTGGATGAGCCGACTTCCTCGCTTACCGAGACCGAGGTTGAGCAGCTCTTTGTGAACATCAAACGGCTCAAACAGCAACGAGGTATTTCGTTCATCTATATATCGCACCACCTCGCAGAGGTTTTCCGTATCGCGGACTCCGTAACGGTGCTGCGTGACGGCAGGAAGGTCTGCGACGCCGCAGTAAAGGACATCGACGAGGAATTCCTGATCACCAACATGGTGGGAAGAAAGATTGACAATATGTACGGCGTGCGCGCACCGGCCGATGCGATCGGTGACGTGCTGTTTGAAGCCAGAAACATAAGTCGTGGCGACGATTTCAAGAATGTGAGTTTCTCGGTTCACAGCGGCGAGATAGTCGGTTTCTCGGGGCTTGTGGGTGCAGGAAGAACCGAAGTTGGCCGTGCCATCTTTGGCGCTGAACCGATTGAATCCGGCGAGCTCTATATGGACGGCAAGCCGTTATCGATCAGAAGACCGCAGGATGCAATAGCCAGACGGGTCGGCTATCTCAGTGAAGATCGCAAGTCGCAGGGGTTGTTCCTGAACTTCAGTATCAAGGCCAACCTGATCGCCAATCACCTGTCGGACTTCACCGGTAACACGCCATTCATCCAGGAATCAAAGGTTAACGAGTTCTCACGTGCCCGCGTCAAGGATTACCGGATTGTTTCACGCAGCGTTGACCAGGAACTCAAGTTCCTGTCCGGGGGCAATCAGCAGAAGGTGCTGGTTGGGGCCTGGTTTGGCATCAATCCCAGGCTACTGATTGTCGATGAGCCCACCCGAGGCGTGGATGTGGGTGCAAAAAGTGAGATATATGCGCTACTGCGCAATCTCGCACGCCAGGGTGTGGGAATCATCATGATTTCATCCGACCTGATGGAGATCCTTGGAGTAAGCGACCGTATCGTGGTGATGCAGTCGGGACGAATCGTCGGGCAGATCGATGGCAAAGACGCAACTGAAGAGAAAGTGATCGCTATGGCTGCAGGATCACTGTCAGCAGATGGAGGCTGTGAAGAATGAAAGAGTGGATAGCACGCGTAGCGCGGCAGCGGGAGTTCATGATCTTTGTAATTGTGGCCGTTGTTGCGGTAGCAATGACCTTCTCGTCTCCCCATTTTCTTACTACCGGGAACATACTGGCGTTGCTGCTGGGACTTTCCATTGAGGCGATTGTAGTAGTGGCAATGACCAACCTGATGGTCTCCGGCGGATTCGATATGTCGGTTGGATCGGTGCTGGCGTTCACCAGTGCAACCACGGCCACCTTCCTGCGCATGGGTATGCCGGTTGTTTTTGCGGTTCTTATCGGCTTGAGCTTTGGAGCGATAATCGGACTGATCAACGGTTTCTTTGTAGCCAAAGTTGGCCTCAACCCGTTTGTCACAACGCTTTCCGGACTGAGCCTGTACCGCGGTCTGACCCTGATTATCACCGGCGGACAGAACCTGGCCGGTCTGCCACACAGCTTTCGCGCCATCGGCCAGCCACGCTTCTTCGGAGTACAGACTCCGATCATCATCGCGCTGGTGTTGATTGTACTGGGGGATCTGTTACTGCGAAACTCGCGCTTCTTTCGCCAGTTCTACTATATCGGGGGTAACGAAAAGGCGGCACGGCTGTCCGGAATCCGCGTTGACCGGCTGAAGATGCTCTCCTACGTGCTGACAGGACTTTTTGCCGCTGTTGCCGGGGTTGTGATGACCTCGCGCCTGGGCGCGGCATCGGTCACTGCCGGTACGGGAATGGAGCTGCGGGTCATTACTGCGGTGATTATCGGTGGTGCCAGCCTGCAGGGAGGCGAAGGATCGGTGCTGGGGTCTTTCCTCGGGATTCTGTTGATGGGGCTGATTCTCAACGCGCTGAATCTGCTGGGCGTGAGTGTCTACTGGCAGACCTTTGTTGTTGGGGCAACGCTACTGACTGCAGTAGTCATCGACCGCCTGGGCAAACTCAAGAACGAGGGCCAGCTGGTCCTGCCGCGGTTTCGGTTGGCAAGAAAGACAACGCAATAAGGATGGAAAGTATGGAAATGACCAGCTTTGAACGAGTGAAGGCAGCCCTGGAACACCGGGAACCGGATCG
The DNA here is from genome assembly GCA_007123465.1 of Spirochaetales bacterium. GTDB lineage: Bacteria > Spirochaetota > Spirochaetia > DSM-27196 > PWMO01 > PWMO01. The sequence goes on along the minus strand of SKLB01000243.1, from coordinate 2,820 downwards.
GGTACCGTTTGATCTCGGCGGCAGCGTGCTGACCGGTATGAACCGCCACTGCTACTCCAAACTGCGCAATTACCTCGGGCTGCCCGAGCGCGAGATTCAGATTCAGGACGCCATGCAGCAGCTGGCGCGAATCGACGACGATGCCGCTGCGTATCTCAAGACCGACGTAGGATGTGTTGACCCTCAGCCGCCTTCCAGTCCCGGTCTCGCCAAAGCGCCGGCAATCGACGGCGACTACTACAGCATGACCGACGAGTGGGGCATCGAGTGGAAGATGCCCGCCAGCGGTGGGCACTACTTTGACATGGCTGATCAACCGCTGAAAGCAGCCGAGACAGCGGCAGATCTCGAACGGTTCCCCTGGCCGGACCCGTCCGACCCTGCCCGCTACGTCGCTCTCAAGCAATCCGCCGACCGCTACGTCCACGAACAGAAGAAGGCCTACATCCTCGGCCGCCAGTACGCGGGTATCTGGGAGACCGCCCTGTGGATGTCCGGATTCGAGAAGTTCTTCATGGACATGCTGACAAACGAATCCTACGCTCACGCTCTGATGAACAAGATCACGGAGCTGAAGATGGAGTACTGGGGCAACGCGCTGGATGCCGTTGGAGACAACGTACTGATAATGTCCGAGGCCGACGATCTGGCCACCCAGAGCAGCCTGCTCTGCTCGGTTGACCTTTACAAGAAGATGGTCCACCCCTATCATAAGCGTCTGTTCGACTATGTGAAGAAGAAGGCCGCACGCAAAGTGTATATCTTCTACCATAGCTGCGGCGCGGTGAAACCGCTGATTCCGTATCTTATCGAAGAGGGGGTCGACATTCTGAACCCGGTTCAGGTCAACGCCGACGGTATGGACACCAGCGAGCTGAAACGAGAGTTCGGCAAGGAAATCACGTTCTGGGGTGGTGGGGTCGACACCCAGCAGATCCTGCCGTTCGGGACGCCGCAACAGGTGCGTGACGAGGTCAAGCGGCGGATTGACGACCTGGCCCCCGGCGGAGGCTTTGTGTTTGCGTCGGTTCATAACGTGCAGAGCGATGTACCACCGCAGAACTTCATGGCGATGTGGGAGACCCTGCGGGAGCACGGTGTCTATCGTTGAAATGACCGAGCAGCGGAAGAACGAGTTCTTGAGCCTGAGTCTCGCCCACGCCGGTGAACTGGCGTACGCCGAAGAGGCGGCCGGATCCTACGAGCTGATCGGACACTTGAACCGCTTCTTCCGCTACGTTACCCAACAAGCGGACAGGGTAATCCTGAAGGATGAAATCCGCGCCTGCCAGGCCTACGTTTCGATCCAGCAGATCAGTAGCCCTTTCTCCCTCACGGTTGATTTTGAAGCTACAGGCGAAACCGCAGAGGCTCTGGTGTCGCGCTTTGCGGTCATCGACGTACTGGATGAGTATATTGAGAGCACGTCGGGCAGGCAGCCTGCCGGCCTGGCGGTGACGCTGCGGCTCAGGCGAGAGGGCCCAACGCTGCAGTGCGAGTTGTACGCGCAAGGCAGAGCCACCCCCGAGGCGGTCCGGGCGCTTGCCTGAAGCCGGTAGAGAAAAGCGATGTATTCACTGCTGATTGTCGATGACGAAGACCTCGCGCGTTATGCCTTGCGCAAGATGATCTCAAGACTGCCAGTATCGATAGAGGTATGCGCAGAGGCAGAAAACGCCGCATCCGCCAGGGAGATAGCTGCCAGACTGAAGCCTGACATTGTCATCATGGACATCAACATGCCGGGGATGAACGGCCTCGAAGCCGCGCGACAGATCCAGCAGGCGCATCCTGACGGGCACATCCTGGTAGTGAGTGCGCACGACAGTTTTGCTTTTGCGCAGCGGGCTGTGCAACTACAGCTGGACGGCTACCTGCTGAAGCCGGTGCGGGAGTCGGATTTTGCCGAAGAGATTGCGCGCATTACCGGCAGAATCGACGCCGGCCGCCGTACCTCGCCACCGCCGGACAGCGGCGAGAGCCCCGGCGTCCCCTACCCGCACGACGCGGAGAAGCGCTTCCTTTCTCTGCTCGGCCGCGAGGACGAAACCACAGTAACACAGAGTGATATTGAATCCGTTGTTGCGCTGTTCCTGCGCGGCAATCCCGGGCTGGCCACGCTGCGCCGCCATGTGATCGAGTTTATCGTTGTTCTGCAGCGCGAGTTGACCAAACTGCCACACGGACGCGTACCGGCTATCAAAGGAGACTTTTTTGAGCAGCTCAGCGGATGCACCACCTCTGCGCAAATCACTGCCCTGCTTTCCTCCTCGCTGAACGACATCGCCAGAGATTTCGAATCACGTGACCAACAGTCGCTGTTGCACAAGGTCAGCGGGTATCTGGACTCGCACTCGCTGCACGAGGTTTCTCTGGAACGGGTCTCCGATCACCTGGGAATGACCCCGCAATATCTGAGTCGGGTATTCAAAGAACGCTACGGCAAGAAGTTTCTGGAGTTTGCCACCGAGCGGCGGATTGAACGGGCAAAAGAGCTGCTGCTGGCCGGACAGTGCAGCGTGGCCGAAGCCGGCCGGATGGTGGGCTACGCAGATCCCCACTACTTCTCACGCTTGTTCCGCCAGACAACCGGCTTCTCGCCGAGGGCCTACGTCAGATCGAAGAATCTGGAGTGAGCAGCGCCGTGCGGTTCAGCGGTATAGCTATTGAGACCACCGTCCCCTGGCCGCGCCGGCTTTCGATGCTGAGAACATCGCTTCCGTAGAACAGCATCAGCCTTCGGCTGACGTTGCTGATCCCGAAATACTGCCGAAATGAGATATTATCCGCCGAGCCATTATTATTGCGCGTTGCCGCGGT
>SKLB01000053.1 GCA_007123465.1 Spirochaetales bacterium | reverse complement strand
TGCATGCGTATTCGATACAACGCTCCGGTTACACTGACCTACGCCCTGCTATCGGTTGCTGTGCTGCTGGCCGACATGCTCAGCGGACGGGCTCTGACGGCGGCCTTCTTTTCCATCGGTCCTGCACTCGATTTTGGCAATCCGATCCAGTGGCTGCGGCTGTTCACGCACGCCATAGGACACGCCGACTGGACACACCTGATAAGCAACTTTGCCTTCATCCTGCTGCTGGGACCAATTCTGGAAGAGAAGTACGGCTCGGCCGGCATCTTCTTCATGATGCTGCTGACTGCGTTGATTACCGGGCTGCTCAACGTGCTGCTGCTTTCAACCGGGCTGCTGGGTGCCAGCGGCGTAGTGTTCATGATGATCCTGCTGATATCATTCACCAACATCCGTCAGGGTGAGATTCCGTTGACCTTCATCCTGGTCGTAGTACTCTACCTGACGCGGGAGGTTGTGACCTCGGTGCGGCAGGAGAATATCTCGCAGTTTGCCCATATCGTCGGCGGAGTCTGCGGCAGCCTGTTTGGATTCTGGCGGCCCGGGAAAACCCGCTAGAAGAAGCGGCTGCACGCTGAGAAGGAAACCCGCATGTTCTCGAGACTGGAGCATATAGAGCAGCAGTATCAGGATCTCGAACGCAAGATCTCGGATCCCGAGATTCACAAGGATCCCAACCGCTACAAGACTTTGATGCAGGAGCACTCGCACCTCTCTGAGCTGATCGACTGTTATCGCAGATATACCTCGCTGCAGAGCGAACTGAGCGGCGCTCGTGCGATGGCGGAAGCTGAGACCGATTCCGAGCTGCGCGAGATGGCGCGCGATGAGGTCCAGCGCCTCGAAGAGCAGGAGCTCAGCCTCGAACGTGAACTCAAGCTGTTGCTGGTACCCACGGACCCGTTGGATCAGAAGAGCAGCATCATGGAGATCCGCGCCGGCACCGGGGGGGACGAAGCCTCGCTGTTTGCCGCCGACCTGTACCGCATGTATCAACGCTATGCCGAACAGAAAGGTTGGAAGACCGAGCTGATGGCTGCCAGCGAAACCGAGGTTGGCGGCTTCAAGGAAGTGATCTTCTCTATCAGCGGCAAGCAGGTCTTCGGCAGTCTGAAGTACGAAAGCGGCGTGCACCGGGTGCAACGCGTACCAACAACCGAGTCCAGCGGCCGCATCCACACCTCGGCGGTAACTGTAGCCGTGCTGCCGGAGGCTGAAGACACCGATATCCAGATCAATCCCGAAGAGCTGCGGGTCGATGTCTTTCGTTCATCGGGCCCCGGTGGCCAGAGCGTCAATACCACCGACTCCGCGGTACGCGTAACCCATATTCCCACCGGCCTGGTTGTCACCTGTCAGGATGAGAAATCACAGCACAAGAACAAGGCCAAAGCACTGCGCGTTCTCAAGGCGCGGCTCTACGAAGCCGAAGAGCAGCGTAAGAACGCCGAACGCGCCAACGCACGCAAGAGCCAGATCGGTTCGGGAGACCGCTCCGAGCGCATCCGTACCTACAACTTCCCGCAGAATCGCGTGACCGACCATCGGATCAACCTTACGCTATATAAGCTGGAGTCCGTGCTGCAGGGTGAACTCGACGAAACGGTGGAAGCGCTCAAGCTCAGTGACCGTGAGGAGAAACTCCAGGAGCAGAATGGTTAGCCTGGAAGACCACACGATCCGCGCTGCCCTGCGTTCGGCGAGCTCAGCGCTCCACAGCAACGGGATCGAAACGCCGTGGCTCGATTCAGTTGTGCTGCTGTGCCACGTGCTGCAAATGCCCAAGGAGCGCCTGTTCGCTCGTCTGGATGATCCGCTGCACGCCTCGCCACTGAACAGCTTCACTGACGCCGTCATTCGGCGCCTTGCCGGCGAGCCGGTATCCTACATCCGCGGCATCAAGGAGTTCTACGGCCGCGAGTTCAGGGTGGATCGGCGCGTCCTGGCGCCGCGGCCGGAAACCGAGACACTGGTGGAAACCGCTCTCGAGCTCATAGATGCCGACCCGACCATAACCCGCGTGCACGACTGCTGCAGCGGAAGCGGCTGCGTAGCAGTGACGCTGGCACTGGAACGCCCGCAGCTCCAGCTCTCCGCCAGCGATATCTCGCAGGCGGCGCTCGAGGTCTGCAGTGCAAACGTGCGTCATCTGGCAGCGGGACGCGTGGCAATCTACCACAGTGATCTGCTGCAGAGCGTGCCCGGACGCTTCGACCTGATTGTTGCAAATCCGCCCTACGTGACCGATGATGAAGTAGACAACATGTTGCGGTCCGGATGGCCGGAGCCGGAGGAATCACTGGCCGGCGGACCCGATGGTCTCACGCTGATACGGCGGCTGGCAGCCGAGTCTATAGATCATTTGGGCATGAATCGTTATCTTGTTCTTGAAGGTGCGTTTGACCAACGGGCGTCGGTGTTCGACGTATTCCACCACAGCGGGCTGCACGACGTTGATGTCCGGGCGGACCTGGGCGGACGTGACCGGGTGTACCTGGGACGAAGGATCGCGATAGAAGATGATTCAGACGCTGGAGGAGTTTAGAAGAAAGATCCTCATGTATTCGCCGTCGGAGCAGCAACAGGTGCTGCACGCAACCGAACTGTCCGAAAAGCTGCACCAGGGACAGCTCCGCGACTCAGGCGATCCCTACTTCATCCACCCGCTGCAGGTAGCCGACATCCTCATAGACCTCAAAATGGATGCCGACACCGTGACCGCCGCGCTGCTGCACGATGTGCTCGAGGATACAACCAAGAGCCGCACCGACTTGCGCAAGGAGTTCGGGCGCCAGGTAGAACAGCTGGTTTTTGGCGTCACCAAGATCTCAACGGTCAAAGCCAAGCACAAGAACGTCCAGCAAACCGAGACCATTCGCAAGATGCTGTTTGCGATGGTCAAGGACATTCGCGTGATACTGATAAAGCTGGCTGACAAGCTGCACAACATGCGCACGCTGGAATTCAAGAGCGAGGAAGTACGACGCCGCCAGATCGCGCAGGAGTGCCTGGATATCTACGCCCCACTTGCCGGAAGGCTCGGTATTTCGTGGATCAAGGACGAGCTCGAAGACCTGGCGCTCAAAAACCTGCACCGCCAGAGCTACGACCAGATCAAGGCGTTTGTGTCGCAGAAACGCGATGCGCGATCAGGCTATCTGCAGCGGGTGGAAGCAGCAATTCTGGAGGCCGCTGAACGTGAACAGGTCAAACTGGAGGTTGAAGCGCGCGCCAAGCATTTCTACTCGATATACCAGAAGATGCGGCGGCGCAGCAAGTCAATAGACGAGATCTACGACCTGCTGGGACTGCGTATTCTGTGCTCCACAGAGAGCGAGTGCTACACCGTGCTTGGCATTGTACATCGGCTGTGGCCGCCGATCGAGGGGCGCTTCAAGGACTACATCGCAATGCCCAAGGCCAACCGTTACCAGAGCCTGCACACCACTGTGCTGGGCTTTGACGGCAAGCTGCTCGAGATCCAGATCCGTACCCACGACATGCACCAGACCGCCGAGTACGGGGTTGCAGCGCACTGGCTCTACAAGGAAGGCCGCAGCGCAGACGGCATACCGCGCCATGACCTGGCGATCATCTCACGCGTGAGAGATCTCAACGGAATGAAGATCACCTCGGGCGAGTTTCTCGACGAGATCAAGCGCGAGATCCTCAAAGACTCGATCTACGTCTTCACCCCCAAGGGCGAGGCGATCCAGCTGCCCAAGGGCGCCACCGCAATCGATTTTGCCTATCATATCCACACCGAGATTGGCCATCACACCGTTGGCGCCAAGGCCGACGGCAACATCATACCGCTGCGCGAACCGCTGAAGAACACCCAGGTGATCGAGATTCAAACCTCGCCCAACGCCCATCCGCACGTCAACTGGCTGCGCTACGTGCGTACCACACGGGCTCGCTCCAAGATCCGCAACTGGCTCAACAGGCACGATGACAGCCTGATTATCGACCGCAGCATCGTTGCACGCAGGAAAGAGACGCCACCGGCGCCGGCCACACCGCAACCCGAGGGCGAGAGGGAGATTGAACCGGGAACAACCCACATCCTCGACCCGACCAAAGTCGGTGTGCGCATCGGTAACGAGCGCAACATGATGATACGCTTTGCCGGCTGCTGCAATCCCACAATCGGCGATCCGATCGTAGGCTACATCTCTCGCGGCCGCGGCATCATTGTGCACCGGCGCGATTGCTCCAACGTCAAGCACATTGCAGACTTCCCCGAGCGAACCATCGACGTGGAGTGGGAAACGGTTTCGCCACGCGAGACGCGTCGCTTCAGAGTAGTGGCACGACGTACCTCGGACCTGTTCTCCGAGATCGAGGGCGCAGTGCGCAAGTACCGAGGACACCTGATCGAAGGTCGGCTGGAAGAGAACGAGGACGGCAACCTGGAAGCCCACTTCACCATGGAGATCGATCGGCGCGAAGACTTCAAGACGGTCATGAAGAGTATCCGTACCGTGCCGTCGGTGATGAGCATCAGCGAGGCGTCCGTAAATCCGAGTACGTCCGCACGCTCGTAGTTCAATACCGGACGCGGTTACGCTGTCGCGAGCGGTGGTTGTACTCGATGGCGGCGATACGGTAGTCTATGCCAAACAGGTTCCGCAAAACCGCGCAGGAAAGTGAGGCGCTGAGCATGATCGAGCACGTCGGCATTCTGGGATTTGGCAACATGGGCGAAGCGCTGGCCCGGGGGTTGCGCGAGCGTCACCCGTCTTTGTCGCTTCTGGTGCTCGACAAACAGCACGAGCGCCGTGAGAGTGCGCGCGCCATGGGCGCCACGGTCTTTGCCGCCGAGGATTTCGGCCGCTTCATATCGTCGGTAGAGACGGTAGTGTTGTCGGTCAAGCCGCAGGATCTGTCCGAGATCAGTTCCGCCGCCGGCGGGGCCTTCGCCGATTGCCAGGTAATATCGATCCTGGCCGGCACCACCATCGAAACGCTTCAGCGCCAGCTGGGGGCAGCTCAGGTGGCACGACTGATGCCCAGCCTGGCTGCGCAGGTAGGCCGTGCGGTTGTGGGGGTTGCGCTGCCCGCGGACGCGTCGGCTGGACTACGTGACAGCGCGCATGCCATAGCGGAAGCCATGGGCAGCGCCCAGGAGCTGCCCGAGCGCCTGATGAGCGCCGTAACCGGACTGTCCGGCTCGGGCCTGGCCTACGTGTTCGCTTTCATCCACGCGCTGGCGCTCGGCGGAACCAGAGCCGGCATCCCCTATCAGCAGTCTCTGCAGATCGCACGCGAAGTAACCGCCGGTGCCGCCGAGCTGCTCTCGGCCAGCGGCGAGCATCCGATCAGCGCCATGAGCCGGGTAGCATCTCCCGCGGGGACCACCATCGAGGGCATCAACGCCCTCGAACACAACGCGTTCACCGCCGCAGTAATCGAAGCGGTAGGTGCAGCAGCTGCCCGCGCTGCCGAGCTGGAACAGTAAGCGTGCTGCATTCAGCGCCGGCTGCTTGAATCTGACCCCGGCGCCGGGTATGATACCGCATCATGCTTGATCCAAAATTCATCCGCGACAACGCCGAGGCCGTCCAGGCTAACATCAGGCACCGAAATATGCAGGCCGACGCCCAGGCGGTGGCCCAACTCTACGATCAGCGCAGCAGCGCCATTCAGGAGCTCGAGAGCCTGCGCGCGCGGCGCAATGAGAACGCGCAGAAGATGAAGACCGGACTGGAGCCGGGCGCGCGCGAGCAGCTGATTCAGGAAGGCAAAGAGCTCAAAGCGCAGATTCCTGATCTCGAGCAGCGCTTGAAACAGATCGAAGAAGAGCTGACGCGTGAGGCCGAGCGTATTCCCAACATGATGCACCCCGAAGCGCCGATCGGCAGCGGCGATGAGTCAAACCGCGAAATAAAGCGCGTGGGGCGGGTACCGCGATTCGATTTCGCGCCCAGGGACCATGTCGAGCTTGGCAGCGCACTCGACCTGATCGACTTCGAAACCGCCACGCGCGTATCGGGAACCAAGTTCTACTATCTCAAGAACGAGGCGGTAATACTGGAGCTGGCGTTGTGCCGCTTTGCTATCGAGACATTGCAGCAGAAGGGCTTTGTGGCGATGATCACACCGGATATCGCGCGCGAAGAGGTTGTTGCAGGCATCGGGTACAATCCGCGCGGCCCCGAAACCAATATCTACTCGCTGCAGGAGGACAACGGCTGCCTTGTGGGAACCGCCGAGATCACCCTCGGCGGCTACCATGGTGGTCAGATTCTCGAGGCTGACGCGCTGCCGATCAAACTTGCCGGCATCTCGCACTGCTTCCGCAAAGAGGCGGGAGCCGCCGGCCAGTTTTCCAAGGGCCTCTACCGCGTGCACCAGTTCACCAAAGTGGAGATGTTTGTCTATTGCCTGCCCCAACAGTCCGACGCCCTGCTGGAGGAACTGCGCGAGATCGAAGAGCAGATCTTCTCGGCACTGGAGATTCCATTCCGGGTAGTAGACACCTGCAGCGGTGACCTCGGCGCTCCGGCGTACCGCAAGTACGACCTGGAAGCGTGGATGCCCGGACGCGGCGAATCCGGAGACTGGGGAGAGATTACCAGCACCTCCAACTGCACCGATTACCAGGCGCGCCGGCTGGGTGTGCGTTATCGCGACGGCAACAGCCGCCGTTTTGTGCACATGCTGAACGGGACCGCAATCGCAATTTCACGCGCTCTGATCGCACTGCTGGAGAACTTCCAGCAGTCCGACGGTTCAGTGCGCATCCCGGCGGTGCTTGTGCCCTACACCGGATTTGACCGCATCGGCCCCAGAGAGCCCTGAACGCGTGCTGATCATCGCCGAAATCGGAACCTCCCACGGTGGAGACCTGATACGCGCACGCGAACTGATCAGTGCCGCTGCCGAGGCCGGCGCCGACTGCGCCAAGTTCCAGTACGTCATTGCCGACGAGATCCTGCACCGCGCCACCGGGTCGGTGCAACTGCCCGGCGGTGCAGTGGATCTCTACCAGCGTTTCCGTTTGCTGCAGCAGCCCCCGCAGTTTTTCGAGCAGCTGATGCTGCAGTGCGCCGCGGCGGGAATAGAGTTTCTGTGTACACCCTTTGGCGCCCAGAGCGCGTCTCGTCTCAACCAGCTTGGCGTGCAGCGTTTCAAGGTGGCTTCGCCCGAGCTGAACCACGCGCCGCTACTGCGGCAGCTCAGCGGCTACGCCAAACCGGTCATCCTCTCAACGGGGGTGTCGCTGCTCGGTGACATCGAGCGGGCGCTTGAAGTGTTGAGCGGTGTTCCGCTGACGCTGCTGCACTGCGTCACCGCCTACCCGGCTCCCGAGGAAGACTACAATTTGCGTCTGCTACCGCTGTTGCGGACCCTGTTTGGGGTTTCCTGCGGCGTATCCGACCATTCGCTCGACCCGCTGCTGGTACCCGCGGTTGCCGCGGCACAGGGAGCAACGGTTATCGAGAAGCACATCACGCTGTCGCGCAGCGACGGCGGCCTCGATGACCCGATAGCGATAACCGCAGATGACTTTGCACACATGGCTGCTGAAGTTCGCCGGCTTGCTGCACAGGCCGCGCGCCTGGAGTCCGGCGACAATACGCTGCAGAGCCAACTGGAACGCGAGTACGGCAGCCGGCGCGTACAGGCGGTCCTCGGTGACGGGCGCAAGCGCCTGGCACTATCCGAGCGCGCCAACTACGGGCGCAGCAACCGTTCGATTCACGCGCTGCGCACTATTGTCGCCGGCAGCGTGATCGATGCCGACGCTGTTGGGGTACTACGCAGCGAGCACAACCTTAATCCGGGCCTATCTCCGTGGCTGCTGCAGCAGATCACCGGCTGCGTGGCCGCCCGCGATATCGCCGACGGCGCGGGGCTAGTCTGGGACGACATTATCACCCGCGCAGAGTGAGGAGCGCGGCCGCCGCTGCAATCCTGGCTTCAGCCGCGTCCTTCGCGCAGCAACTTGCGCAACACGGTCTGCAGGATACCGCCGTGGCGGTAGTATTCTACCTCAACCGGGCTGTCGATGCGGCAGCGCGTCAGGAACTCCACGCTACTGCCGTCATCCCGGGTTGCGGTTACCCGCACGTCCTGTCCCGGCTTGATCTCGTCATCAATATCGATCGCGTAGACCTCATCGCCGCTGAGGCCGATACTCTTGTAGCTCTCGCCGTTCTTGAACTCCAGCGGCAGTACACCCATCCCAACCAGGTTGCTGCGATGAATGCGTTCGAAGGACTGCGCTATGACCGCACGAATGCCGAGCAGAAACGAGCCCTTGGCCGCCCAGTCGCGGCTCGATCCCATTCCGTAGTCCTTACCGGCCAGCACAATTGACGCAGTTCCCTCTTTCTTGTAGCGCTCACCGGCCTCAAAGATACTGACCAGCTCGCCGCTTGGGTGATGCACCGTCCAGCTGCCTTCGGTTCCCGGCGCCAACAGATTGCGGAAGCGGATATTCGCGAACGTACCACGGGTCATGACTCTGTCGTTGCCGCGGCGGCTGCCGTAGGAATTGAAGTCGCGCCGCTTGACCCCCTTTGATATCAGGTAGCGGCCGGCCGGGCTGTCGGGGTCGATAGCGCCGGCGGGGCTGATGTGGTCAGTGGTAATACTGTCGCCGGCCATTACCAGGCAGCGCGCGGCGTTGATCGGCTGGATCGGCTGAGCCTCGGGGGTCATGTCGTCAAAAAAGCTCGGCTCCTGAATATAGGTGCTGCTGCTGTCCCACTGATAGATATCTGACCCGGCCAGCTCAATCTTGTTCCACTGCGGATTGGAGGACTCCAGGCCGCTGTAGCTCTCGATGAACGCCTGGCGGTCGAGCGCTTTCTGGACGTACTCGGCCAGCTCTTCTTCACTGGGCCAGATATCCCTCATGTAGACCGGCGCTCCCGTTGCGTCCTGTCCGAGCGGTTCGCTCTCCAGATTGATATCCATGGTTCCCGCCAGCGCGTATGCTACAACCAGCGGCGGCGAGGCCAGGTAGTTGGCTCTGGTATGCGGGTTGATGCGCCCCTCGAAATTGCGGTTTCCCGATAGAACGCCGGCTACCACAAGTTTCGCATCCTCGACGGCGCGCTGTATCGGCTCGGGCAACGGGCCCGAGTTGCCAATGCAGGTGGTACAGCCGTACCCAACCAGGTAGAAACCGAGCTTCTCCAGGTAGGGCATCAGCCCGGCGCGCTTCAGGTACTCGGTAACCACCATCGACCCCGGAGCAAAACTGGTCTTCACGAACGGCTTGGTTGCCAGGCCCTTCTCCACAGCCTTCTTTGCCAGCAGCCCGGCTGCCAGCAAGACCGAAGGATTGCTGGTGTTGGTACAGCTGGTAATGGCCGCGATCACCACATCGCCGTGCGTCAGTTGCCCCGAATCTCCGTTCATGCGCACCGGGGCACTGCTGTCGAGCTCCGCGGCATCGAGCTGGAACCCCTGCTCGTTGTGCGGTGCACGCAGGCTCCGCTGCCAGGCGCTCTTGACCTTGCTCAGTGGAATGCGATCCTGCGGCCGCTTGGGTCCGGCTATACTGGCCTCGACGCTGTCCAGATCGAGTTCGAGTACCGCTTCAAACTGCGGGTCCGGCGTATCATCGGTCCGAAATACACCCTGCTCGACAGCGTAGGCTTTAGCGAGGTCGATCACCTCCTGTGGACGCCCGGTTGCGTACATATAATCGAGACTCTGCTGGTCGATAGGAAAGTAGCCTACGGTGGCGCCGTACTCCGGTGCCATGTTGGAGATCGTAGCGCGGTCGGGAACGGTCATTGCCGAGAGCCCCTTGCCGAAGAACTCGACAAACTTGCCGACCACGCCGTGCTTGCGCAGCATTTCGGTAATTGTCAGCACCAGATCGGTGGCGGTAATTCCGCTGCGTAAGCGTCCGGTCAGTTTGACGCCTACCACGCGTGGCGCCAGCATGAACAGCGGCTGGCCGAGCATTGCCGCTTCGGCCTCGATACCGCCAACACCCCAGCCAACGATTCCCAGTCCATTGATCATCGGCGTATGCGAGTCGGTTCCTACCAGCGAGTCAAAAAACGCCACCGTGCGCCCGCCGATCTCCCTGGTCTGCACGATTTTGCCGAGATACTCGAGATTGACCTGGTGGCAGATTCCGCTTGCCGGCGGCACAACGTGGAAGTTCTGCAGCGCAGCCTGTCCCCAGCGCAGGAACTCGTAACGTTCGCGGTTGCGCTGAAACTCAAGCTCGGCGTTCTGCCGCAGCGCCTCTGAGCTGTTGAAGTAGTCAACCTGGACCGAGTGGTCGATGATCAGGTTCACCATCAGATCAGGATTGATCCGCGTTGGGTCACCGCCGAGCCGGGCCATAGCGCTGCGCATGGCTGCCAGGTCAACCACGCAGGGAACCCCGGTAAAGTCCTGCAGCAGGACACGCGCCGGCTTGAAGGGAACCTCAATCGAATCGGGCTTGTGAGGATCGTAGGACAGCAAGCGTTGGACGTGCTCACCGGTTACTTCGACTCCGTTCTCGCTGCGCAGCACCGATTCCAGCAGCACTTTGATTGAAACCGGATAGTTTTCGACCTGCGGATAGCCGCTGCGGGCCAGTTTGCGCAGGCTTATATAGTCAATCTCTCCGGCTGGTGTATCAAGTGTAGCAAACAGTCCGAGTGATACACTGCTTTGGTTAGTGGTCATGCAACTCTCCTTGTCATCTTGCCGTCATAATAGTGGGATACGACTGTCGACTTCAACATATGCACATGCTATAGTTCTGGTCGGCACACAATAACCTTACTACAGCTATAACCTATGGAGGATCAGTAGTGAGCGGCAATCAAAACAACGGCGATATCGTACAGAAGCTTCTCACCAGTTACCGCTTCATGGTGGCCTCGCGCGAAATCGACCTGCTCGAGCAGGATTTCACCGGACGCGGCGAAGCCTTCTTTCACGTTTCGGGAGCCGGTCATGAGGCAACGGCGGTACTCAATCATCATCTGATTGCCGAGGACTGGTTGCACGTCCACTACCGCGACAAGGCGCTGATGATCGCTCGTGGAATCTCGATTGAGATGTTCTTTCTGGCAACGTTCAGCAAAGATGGGTCGCACTCGCGCGGCAGGCAGATGAACGCGCATATGAGCGCCCCCGAGCTCAACGTGCTGAGTCTGGTGGGTCCGGTCGGAAACAGCGCGCTGCAGGCCGCAGGGGTGGCCCAGGTGATCAAGGGCCTCAAGGCCAGACCGATAGTTCTGTGCGCGCTGGGAGACGGCATGTCGCAACAGGGTGAAGTGCTGGAAGGAATCGCTCACGCGGTTCGCGACCAGTTGCCGGTGCTCTTTGTTGTGCAGGACAACGCGTTTGCGATTTCGACCACTACGCGTGGCAAGACCTTCTACAGCACACCGGCCGGCGATGCACAACAGTTCTACGACACGCCTGTCACGCGCATCGACGGCCGTGACGCGCTGCAGAGCCTGCAGGCGTTTGGCAACGTGGTAGCGCAGATGCGCCGCGACCGCAAGCCGCAGATCGTGGTGTTCCAGGTGGACCGGCTCTCCAATCACACCAACGCCGACGATCAGCGCATGTACCGTACCGCCGAGGAGATTGAATCGGTTCAGGCCGGGGGAGACCCGATCATCCGGCTCAAGCAGTACCTGCTCGCGCAGGGGATCGACGAAGCCGAACTTGACGCCATCTCCGAGGAGATCCGTCTACAGGTCAAAGCCGATGCTCATCGCGCGCAGCGCAGCGCCGATCCGCATCCCGCCTTCAGCGCCGTGAAACCGCTGCCTGTGCAGCTTGCAGACTTCAGCCGCGAGTACCGCGGCGACCTCACCACCGTAGCGGCCGATTCCAAACCGCTTACCATGCTCGAGTCGATCCGCGAAGTACTGCGCAGCCAGATGGAGCGCAATCAGGACGTAGTGCTGTTCGGCGAGGACATCGAAGATCCCAAGGGCGATGTGTTCGGCGTCACGCGCGGTCTTTCCACCAGCTACGGTGAGCGCGTACGCAACTCACCGCTGGCCGAGGCCTCGATCCTGGGGATCACTATCGGTCAGGCACTGGCGGGCAAACGCCCGGTTGCTTTCCTGCAGTTCGCCGACTTTCTGCCGATCGCGTATAACCAGATCTTTGCCGAGCTCGGCAGCATGTACTGGCGCACCGACGGCGGCTGGCAGGCACCGGTAATTGTAATGATTACCTGTGGCGGCTATAAGCCGGGTCTGGGACCGTTCCACGCGTCGAGCCTCGAGGCGCTTGCCGCGCACACTCCCGGTGTTGACGTCTTTATGCCGTCAACCGCCGGCGACGCAGCCGGACTGCTCAACGCCGCCTTCGAGTCCGGCCGTCCGACGCTGTTCTTCTACCCCAAGAGCTGTCTCAACGATCGCGAGAACGCCACCAGCGGCGACATCGAACGGCACATAGTGCCAATCGGCAGCGCGCGCTTCGTCCGCCGCGGCGCCGACATCACCCTGGTGGGATGGGGCAATACCGTGGGCCTGTGCGCCAAAGCCGGCGCTGCCTTGGCCGAATCCGGCGTTGAGGCCGACGTCATCGACCTGCGTTCAATCGTGCCGTGGGATGTCGACGCCGTGCTGGAATCCGCCGAACGCAGCGGCCGACTGGTGGTGGTCCACGAGGACAACAACACGGCCGGCTTTGGCGCCGAGGTCATCGCCTCGGTCAGCGAGCGAGCCACGCGCAAGATCGCCTCGTGCCGCGTGACGCGGCCCGATACCTACGTGCCGTTCAATTTCCCCAACCAGCTCGACGTCCTGCCAACCTACAAACGCACCCTGGAGAACGCAGTCCGGCTGCTGGGTGGCGAACTCAACTGGAAGCTTCCCCCCTCGGCGCTCAAGAACAGCTATCTGGTCGAGGCCATCGGGTCGAGTCCATCGGATGAGTCGATCACGGTGGTCGAGTGGAAGATCAAACCCGGCGACAGGATCGAATCCGGCACGCTGCTGGCGGAGCTCGAGGCCGATAAGGCCGCCGTTGAGCTTCGCTCGCCGGTGTCAGGCGAGGTAGGCGAGTTACTGGTTGGTGAGGGAGAACTGGTCAAGGTGGGAACCCACATCGTTCAGGTGAAGACCTCTGACCAGGACGACAGCCAGGCGCTGAAGCAGATTACGCGCGAAAATCCCGGCCAACCGGTCATCAGCGGTATAGAGATCGGCACAAACGTTGCCGGCAGCGCGCGCTCCGCCGCCGGTGATGGTGCAGCGGCCGCCAGTGCGGCTCCGCACTCGGCCGCAGTTGTTATCCCGGGCAGACGACAGAACGTCGAAGTCGGCGTCTTCGGTGTATGCGGCGTCAAGGGATCGCGGATCGTTACCAATCGCGAAATCTCGCAGATGTGCCCCGAATGGGCCCCCGAAGACATCTTCAAGCGTACCGGTATCGAGTCGCGGCCGTGGCTTGCCGACGGCGAGTCACCGATTGATATCGGCGCCAAGGCGGCCGAGCGCCTTCTGGCCAAGACGGGCGTTGATTTTGACCGGATTGGCACTATCATCTGCGCCACCGAGACGCCGATCATGAACACGCCGGCCAGCGCCACGTTGATTCAGAACCGGCTCAAGGGAGCACGCACCGGCTTCCTCTCGGCAGCCTACGACGTAAACGCGGCCTGCTCGGGCTACATATACGCGCTGCAGAACGCCTACGACATCATCTGTAACGAACCCGATGCGCTGGTGCTGGTGGTGACCACCGAGGCACTCTCGCCGCGTACCGACAGCGCTGATCCGCAGACCGCGCCGATATTCGGCGACGCCGCTACCGCCACCCTGGTGGGGGCGGTCGGCGCGTTGGACGGCAGCGTTCCGATGCGGGCACAGCTGTTTCGACCGGTCCTGGGCGCAAATGGAGAAGACGGCAGCATCCTGCGCGTGCCGGCCAACCCTGCCGAGTTCATCTATATGGACGGGCCCAAGGTATTTGTGGAAGCCGTGCGCGGGATGATCGAGAGCCTCGAGCGCGCCTGCGCCGTGGCCGGCATTGCCGTTGACAACCTCGATATGATCGTCCCCCACCAGGCCAATCAGCGCATCATCAACGCGGTCCGGCAACGCGTCAAGGCACCAAAGGAGAAGATCTTCAGTAACATCCGTGAGAACGGCAACACCTCCTCCAGCACCATCCCGCTGTGCCTCGAGACCATCTTCAGCCAGGATTACACCGGCAGACACCTGGGACTTTCCGCATTTGGCGGGGGCTTCACCTTTGGCGGTGCGGTGCTGCGTGTGGTATAATCGGCAACAGCAGGACAGGGAGAGATCACAGCGGTGAAGAAGTGGATACGTAGAGAACTGTTGGTGCTGGCGGCGGTGACCGTGGTGATTGCGTGCGCAACGGTGCCGGTTACCGAACGCCGGCAGCTGCGGCTGATCCCGCGCTCGGAACTGCTGGCAATGAGTTTTTCGCAGTACGATCAATTCCTCAGTGACAACCCGGTGATAAGCGGTACTCCTGAAGCACGCATGGTTGAGCGCGTCGGCAGCCGGATTGCCAACGCGGTACAGCAGTACATGAGCGAGATCGGACGCGAACAGGACCTGCGCGGCTACAACTGGGAGTTTCGCCTGGTAGATGACGAGGCGGTCAACGCCTGGTGCATGCCCGGTGGCAAGGTTGTGGTCTACAGCGGGATTCTGCCGGTAACCTCCACCGAGACCGGTCTGGCGGTGGTCATGGGCCACGAGGTAGCGCACGCTGTGGCCGAGCACGGCAACGAACGCATGAGCCAGGCGCTGATGACCCAGTTTGGTGGTGCCGCGCTGTCGGCCGCAATGCGTGACCGTCCCGAAGAAACCCGTAACCTGTGGCTGGCGGCGTACGGGCTGGGAACACAGGTAGGCGTGCTGTTGCCGTACAGCCGGCTGCACGAGAGCGAAGCCGACGAGCTCGGCCTGATCTTCATGGCGATGGCCGGCTACGATCCGCGCGAAGCGGTGGATTTCTGGCAGCGCATGGCCGATGCGCGCGGCGGCCCCGCCCCGCCCGAGCTGGTGAGCACCCACCCGGCGGATTCGCGGCGCATTCGCGACCTTGAACGCGCATTACCGCGTGCGCTCGAGTACTACCAGGCGGCGTTGCGCTGAATGCTGCCGGCTGGACGCTCCTGGCGGGGGCATAAAAATGGCTTCCAGGGTAAAGGAGGTCGGAAAACCCCTGGAAGCCGATCGGACATCCGCTGCAAAGCCAAATGAAGGACTCTACCTACTAAACAACAAACCGTGAAGAAAGTAACACCAAAACATTGCCAGACTGCCCGGATATCACAGCAGTCAACCGAACGTCAGCCGCTGCAATCATCGACGCAGCCCGGCTGGGCGGTTGTGACCGGCGCTACCAGCGGTATCGGACGTCACTATGCGCTGGCGCTGGCGCGGCGCGGCTACGCAGTACTCATGACCGGCCGCCGTCGCAAAGAGCTGGAAGCAGCCTCCCGGGCCATCGCAGCCGAAACCGGAGTACCGGTTGAGCCGTGGGTTGTTGACCTGGCCGATGCAGCGGCGCGTAGCACATTTCTCGATCGTGTGATGCAGTGTGGGCGGATCGATGTAGTAGTGGCCAACGCCGGTTTTGGTTATGCCGAGCCGTTTGTCGGCGGGCCGCTGCAGAGCGCTCGCGACATGATAGCAGTCCACGTGATTTCGGTAGTGGAGCTGTTCCACGCCGTTATTCCGGCGATGGTGCAACGCCGCTGCGGCGCACTGGTGGTGGTGAGCTCGCTGGCCTCGCGGCTGCCGGTACCCGGCAGCGAAACCTACGTTGCCACCAAGAGCTACCTCAACAGTTTCAGTGAGTCACTGGCAGTCGGCCTCAAGCCGCTGGGTATCACTGTTCAGACGCTTCTGCCCGGCTTCACGCGTACCGACTTCCATCGCTACGATCCGGCGTTTCAAGCGCGGCAGCCGGCTTCACGCCTGGTGCACTGGATGAAACCCGAGGATGTTGTGCGCGCCTCGCTGCGGGCACTGGATCGGAAGCGGCCGGTCTGTATTCCGGGAATTGGCAACCGGATTCTGGCGCAAACCTTTGCACTGCTGCCGCGCTCACTGGTACAGGCCATAATGAGGCAACGCGCACACTGAAGCGTGGAAAACCGCCGCAGATGCACTATACTCTGCAGGGAACCACTACCATGAGGACCAGCAGTAGCAGGCCAGATTACCCCGCCCCAGCCTACATCAGCGGCACCACCAGGGATCGTGACCAGATTCTGTCGCAGATCGGTGGCTTCTCGCACGACGAGCGTAGACTGTTCCATCTGCTGTGTGCAATGTGGCAGCCCGAAATTCCGTATGCCAGGGCGCTCGCCCGCGCCGAGCGTGAAGACCCCCGACTACCGCTTGCACTGCCTTCACTGATGTACAAGCTGCAGCACGGGCACACCGGGCTCGTGCTGACAACCGCTCAAGGCGGAACCGCACAACCGCGGGCACTGCTGCTTACCGCCGAAGGATCGGCACTATTCTATACTAAACTGGTAGAAGAACAGTGGCAGCAGCTGCTCGCCGAGCCCAGCCGGCAGCTTCCCAATCGGCGCGTGCTTGCTGAATACCAGTCTGAGCCGCCACAGACGGTGTGCCGGCCCGTCTCGATCGATGCATTCTCCAGCCTGACTGCAGAGACAAATCCAGCCGATTACTACGTTGCCGTACTCGACCTGCCGCATGTGGATGAACTGCTGATAGCTTCAACCGGCGCTGCACTGGTAATCCCGGCGGTCTTACGCAAACTGCGCAGTTGCCTCGATAATACCAACCTGGTCAGCCTGATCGCCAGGTTCAACAAGACCAACCTCAACGATGTGAAACGCCGAATAGACTCTTCCGACGCAAGCGCGTGGCGAGCGGTAGTCGACGCCCTGCTGGAACAGCGCGCCGAACTGGACCAGAGTTCGATCACTCTGGCTGAGGATCTGTTTGACGCGGCAGCAGTGATGCAGAGCTATATTCGGGCGCGTATCGAACAGAAAAGGCGGCAGCAGCTCAGCGATCAGCAGAAAGCCGAGCTGGCCGGCGAGATCGAAGCCCTGGCGCAAACAGTCGACGGCCGTGTCCTCACGCCGCAGGATCTGAGGGCTCTGATCGAGGAGCGCGCGCAGGGCCCGGAAGCGGAGACCCGCCAGCTGCGCCAGCTGCTCTGGAAGCGTCTGACCGAACCGCCTGCCGGGCGGCACCTGCCGCGAGTTGTTACGCTTACAGAGACCGCGCTGCACCGTGATCACGTCTACCTGGTTCTGCTGCAGCGGCTGAGCCATCTGGCCGACCTGATCCGCAAAGAGTACGTCCGCGAGATGCAGTTGCTGCTGCAGTCCTCTGACCGAGACCACTACATTTTCTTCTACTCGTTTGACAACTGGGAAGCCGATATCGTACAGCGGGTGGCGGCACGTGACCCGCTGGTGACGGAGTTGCTCCAGCAGCCGGAACTGGTAGCAGAAGCGGTAGTTTACACCTGCCGGACACGATTGCACATCAGCGACCCGCGGGAAATCAAGCGCAGTCTGGAGGTGCTGTTTGAACACGGAGGCGTGAAGCCACGGCCCTACAGTCACCTGCTGGCGCTCGACCTGACAGCGATTTTTGAAGTTGCCTACGCCAGGCTCGGTGTCTTGAGACAGCTCATGTTGCGACTCTCCGGCCGTCTCGATCTCATGCGGCAGCGCTTCTCTGAAGTAAGTGCACAGGCGGGCAAACCCGGACGCGGTAGCGGGCGCAGCCGAATAGAAGACGTACTGGATCAGTTAGAGCGCGGAGTCTCCGAGCCGGCCGATCAGACTGCCGCTTCGGCCGCCAGACTCTCGGTTGGCAGCAGTGGGGGAACACGAAAACCCGGCGACAGCAGCGATCCGCGCTGGGGTGGCATGGGCCCGCGCGACAGAAGAAAACAGCCGGAAACCGTTAACCGTCGCTACTCCAAGAAGCAGCAGGAGAGCGCCTGGCAGGAGTTTGAAAGAAACGTCCGCAAGCAACGCTGAATCCGCCGCGCATCCCCGCCGGCTGCGTTTTACCGCTCAGCCGAATACGTTCCGCAGCGCCTGACGCATGACATCTACCGGAGCATCAAGTCCTGTCCACATCTTGAAGCCGATTGCGCCCTGATAGACGAGCATCCCGAGCCCGTCGAGTGTGACCGCGCCACGCTCACCGGCCCGCTGCAGAAAGGACGTTTGCGGAGGATTGGGAATTACATCGCAGACTACCAGGCCTTCACGGATAGTCTGCATATCCACATCCGGCAGCGCGCTTACCTCGGGGAACAGGCCGATACTGGTAGCGTTCACCAGGACATCGGCATCGCCGGGCACTCCAACGGTGGAATCCCATTTCTGAAAACGCACCTCGACATCCGTATTGCGGCGCAGCAGCTCCAGCAGTGCATCGGCGCGCCCGGCAGAGCGGTTGACCAGGTCGATGCGCTGTACGCCGGCGTTTGCCAGCTCAACGCAGATCGCGCGTGATGCACCCCCGGCACCAAGCACCATTACCTTCTTGCCGGCAGGATCAAATCCGGCATCCTCGGTCAGCGAGCGCAGAAACCCCTTACCGTCGGTGTTCTCTCCAATCAGCCTGGCGCCGTCGCGGCGGACGGTGTTGACGGCACCCATAATCGCTGCATCGGGGGCTACTTCATCGAGGTGTTCGATTACCGCCACCTTGTGCGGAATAGTCAGATTGATGCCACGCATGTTCATGGCGCGCATACCCGTGATCGCCTTGCCAAGATCTTCGGGCAGCACCTCTATGGTCAGGTACTTCCAGCGGATACCGAGGCGCTGAAATGCTGCATCCTGCATCACGCAGGTCGGGTTCTCGGCAACCGGGTGGCCAAATACTCCCACCAGGTTATCCAGATACGATTGCTCCATCCGTGCCCTCCTTCTCAGCTCCGTTTGACTTTGCTGCGCACCACACGGCTACAGTTGTAGCCGGCGGCACCGAAAATCCCTCCACCCGGATGCATACCGGCATTTGCCATGAACAGCCCCGCAAGCGGGGA
>SKLB01000305.1 GCA_007123465.1 Spirochaetales bacterium | reverse complement strand
CGCGCGTACGCAGCTCAACAATCCAGTCTTTGACCACTCGTGCCCACAGCGGGTCCAGGCCCGAGGTTGGCTCGTCGAGAAAGAGCAGCGGCGGCTCGTGCACAACCGCACGGATAAATGAGAGCCGCATTCGCATGCCCTTGGAATAGGTCTCCACCCGCCGGTCGGCGGAGTCGAGCAGACCAAGGCGCTCGAGCGCCGTGTCGATCTGCTGTGCAGTAGCACTATGGATTACACCACCGCCGGCACGGCGTCTCGATGCACGCAGCGACATGGCAAATGCAAGGTTTTCGCGGCCGGTCAATTTGAGATAGAGGTTGGGGGTTTCGAAGCCGATTCCCATAACCGAATAGATCTGGCTGCCGCAGCCGCGTACCTCGCGGCCAAACAGACGCGCCGAACCGCTGTAGTCCTGAAGCAGGCCGTAGAGCACTTTCTGCGTGGTCGATTTTCCCGCACCACTGGGTCCGAGGAAGCCGTAGACCTCGCCGCTGCGCAACGAGAAACTCACACCGTTCAGGCTGGGGCGGCTCGCGCGCGGATAGGTAAACGCCAGTTCTTCTACGCTGATCAGCGCTTCATCGCTCATGTCTGGATCCTCTGCCTGCCGCGGCCCGGTTGCGCGCGGAACAGCACCAGGAACAGCCCCTCGATCAAGCGCGCGACTGCCTCGTGATAGTGCTCCGCGCGCAGCGGGCCCTGGCCCGGGTGTTGCAACGCAGATAGCGCTGCGTCAAACAGCAGCCGAAGCGCGGCAATGATCACCCGGTCATCGCCCGCAACTGTCAGACCCGCCTGGCGGAAGAGCGGCTTGAGCCGCTCAAACAGTCTCAAGTCCTGTTCGTCCATGCTTTGGATATGCTCCTGCGGCGCCCGCTGCCGCAGGTAGTCAATTTCCTGGACATCGAACAGCCCCTGCATACCGGAGAGCATCATCTGTTGCGGGAAATCCTCCACAAACACCGCCTTCAGTACCTCGGCGGTTTCTGCGCTGCCGGCCGGCCGGTTGGAACGGAAGCGCTGCTCGATTGTCTGATGAAAAGACCGCTCCCAGGTCTGCAGCAGCTCCAGCGCCAGCTGCTCTTTGCTGGAATAGAACCGGTAGAAGGAACCCTTGGATATCCCCGCGGCGTGTGCCAGCTGATCTATCGTTGTCTTGCGCACGCCGCGTGGCCCCATGATCGAACGGGCTGCCTCGCGTAACGCTTCGCGGATATGCTGTTCTTCCTGTTCGCTGAAACGACGCGGCATACGCTTGCTGGTTCCTTGCGAATACTATATGACTGGTTTGTATAAATAGTCAAGCAGAACTTGATCAACGCGTCGCTTGCCGTCAACCACGCTGCATTGAAAGTCAGCACACTTTTTTCTTGACAGGTCCGGGATCTACTGTATAATGAAACTAAGTTTCACTATACAAAACCATTGCGGAGGACGCTGTGACCGACATCAGATATTCGATATCCGCCGAAGAGTGCGAACGTTTCGACACCCCGACCCTGCGCAACCGTTTTCTGGTACCGGGGATATTCTCCGGAGGCTCCGTTCGTTGGACTTACCTGCAGGATGACCGAATGATGATCGGTGGTTGCATTCCCGGCAAACGCGTGGAAATCACCGCTGAACCTGAACTCATCGGCGGGCGGCATCTGCTCGAGCGACGCGAGCTCGGCATTTTTAACCTGGGCGGCCCCGCGATTATAGAGGTGGGAAAGACTCGTAACGAGCTGGAAAGGACGGAGGCGCTCTACGTGGGACGGACAACGGAACCGGTACTGGCCGGGTCGGCTGATGCCAATAATCCCGCCCGGCTCTACCTTGTAAGCACCCCGGCGCACCGCTCATGCCCGACGGCTCGGGTGCGGATATCCGATGCGCAGACCGTTGAGCTCGGATCGGCAGAGACCTGCAACCGCCGCACGCTCAGAAAATACATCTTTCCCGGTGGCACCGAGAGCTGCCAGCTGGTCATGGGGTTCACCACGCTTCACGAAGGCAGCGCCTGGAACACCATGCCGTGCCACACCCACCTTCGGCGAATGGAAACCTACCTCTACTTCGATGCGAAAGAGGACGCAGTGGTATTCCATTTTATGGGACGTCCCAACCACACCAGGCACCTCGTGGTGCGAAATGAGCAGGCGATTATCTCTCCGCCGTGGTCAATCCACGCTGGAGCGGGTACCGCGGCCTATTCTTTCATCTGGGCGATGGCTGGCGAAAACCAGGAGTTCTCCGACATGGACGCGGTAGACATGTCGGCGATCGCGTAACAGGAGACTCAACACCCGGCGTAGCCGGGTTAATTTACGAAAAGGAGAAGACAATGAAAAGATTACTTCTGTTGGTAATTATTGCAGGGTTAATCGCGTCCGCTGCGGCGTTCGCCGGTGGGAGCCAGCAGGCAGGCACGGCGCAGGTCTACGAGTGGTCGCTGGCATCGGTACTTCCCGAAAGCCACCCGGTACACAAGTCACTGGTGTTCTTTGCCGACGAAGTCCGTGATCGTACCAACGGCCAGATCGACATCACGGTGTACGGCGGTGGGCAGCTCGGCGACGAGCGTGACTATATCGAAGGCATCGAACTCGGTACGATCGATGTGACCAAGGTTTCCGCCGCTCCGCTCGGCCAGTTTGCCGACAGCCTGCAGGTAGTCAGCCTCCCGTTCATCTTCCGCGATCAGGCACACCAGCACGCGGTCCTTCGCGGAGAAATCGGCGATCGGCTGATGTCAGAGCTTGAAGAGAACGGATTCAAGGGCCTTACCTTCATGGACTCGGGATTCCGCAGCGTTACAACATCGACCGGACCCGTTCGCACGCCCGCAGACATGCAAGGACAGAAGATCCGTGTCATGCCGAGCGCGCCGTTGATCGACACCATCAACGCGTTGGGCGCCACCGCGGTTCCGATGGGACAGGGTGAGGTCTACGTTGCGCTGCAGCAGGGTGTGATCGATGGCTGGGAAAACAACGAGCCTACCGTCATCGCGTTCAACATGCAGGAAGTGGCAGAGTACTACTCCTATACCCGTCACGTATCGATTCCCGATATCCTGATCATGAGCGCCGATTCGTTCAACGCGCTTCCGGCAGATCTGCAAAGCGCGGTGATGGACGCAGCCGCGGCAACCGCACCGTTCCACACACAGATCTGGAACGACTACGTGGAAGAAGCCAAGCGCGAACTCGCCGCCCGCGGCATGGAGTTCAACGAGGTCAACGATATTCGAGAGTTCCAGGCGATCGTACAACCGATCTACGACCAGTACGATCCGATCGTGGGTCCCGGGTTGATCCGTCAGATACTGAACAAGTAACATCCTACGGGAATACACAAACACCACCGCCCGGATCACAATCCGGGCGGCTTCCTGGCAAGAGGGCGGAATTCCGATGAAACTGAGACGAGTCCTGGACGTACTGGAGAAGGTTGTAACCGGAGCAACCGCGGTGATGATCGCCGCGCTTGCGGTATTCGTCGGTTGGCAGGTGTTCTCGCGCCACGTTCTCAACACCGGGCAGTTCTGGGCCGAAGAGCTGTCGATTATCATGATGATATGGATCGGTATCCTCGGAGCCTCAGGGGCGCTGTGGACCGACTCGCACATCGGGCTCAATGCACTGGCCGATCGTCTTCCGCCAACGGCAAAGGTGATAGCCCGTGCGCTGAGCGATTTTCTGATCGCGGGATTTGCGGTCTACTTCTTTCTGCAAGGGTTGCAGCTGGTCAGCCGTATCACCGGAACCTGGTCGGCGCTGCGCATATCCATCGGCAAAACCTATCTGGTGGTGCCGATCTCGGCCGCGCTGATCATCCTGTTCTCGACGTCCAAAGGCGTTGTTCGCCTGCTGGAACACTTCACCTCAGCTTCACACGATTCCCCGGAATAAAGGAGCGGTTGCCGAATGCCTCCCGCTGTTCTACTGATCGGACTGTTCCTGGTGCTGGCGTTTGCCGGTGTGCCCGTTGCATTCTGCCTTGCAATCTCGTCGCTGGTGACAACCTGGTACATGGGGTTCCCCGCGGTCATTGTGGCGCAACGAATTGCAACCGGTTTGCAGTCGTTTCCGCTGATCGCCATTCCGCTGTTTGTACTGGCCGGATCGATCATGGCCAAAGGTGGCGTGGCGCGCAGGATCGTTGACTTTGCCTACATCATTGTCGGGCCGTTTCGTGGTGGGCTGGCAATGGTCAACTGTATTCAGTCGATGCTCTTCGGCGGCGTTTCGGGATCGGCTATCGCCGACATCTCGTCCACCGGCCCGATCATGATCCCAATGATGCGCCAGAAGGGATACGACAACGAGTTCTCGACCGCATTGACCGTGGCATCGGCAACGCAGGGCATTATCATTCCGCCGAGCCACAATATGATCATCTACGCGATGGCCGCCGGCGGAGTATCGGTCGGGCGGCTGTTTCTGGCCGGATACATACCCGGCATTATGATAGGCATCTGCCTGATGATCACGTCGTACATCATCGCGGTCAGGCGCGGCTACCCGCGGGAGAGACGTCCACCATTGCGCGAGTGCGTCCGTATATCGGTTGACGGGCTGCTGGCGGTGTTCGCCGCGGTCATCATCGTAGGTGGAATCGCGCTCGGCGTGTTCACTGCCACCGAAGCGTCGGCAATCGCGGTGTTCTACGCCGCGTTTCTGGGTATCTTCATCTACCGTGAGCTGAAACCGAGGGACATCTGGCCGATCCTGTTTGACTCGGTGCGTACCATCGCCACAGTTTTGTTTCTGATTGCGTCGGCCTCCGCATTCGCGTGGCTGCTCACCCGGCTTCGAGTGCCGGCAGCAGTGATGAACGCGATGCTCTCCACCACAGCTAACCCGATCGTTCTGCTTCTGCTCATCAACGTGCTGTTGATCTTTCTCGGCATGCTGATGGACGTGGCGCCGCTGATTGTGATCACCACCCCGATTCTGCTGCCGGTTGTGGTTGCCGCAGGCATGAGCCCGGTGACATTCGGGATTGTGCTGCTTCTGAACCTCGGAATCGGGTTGACAACGCCGCCGGTGGGGACCGGGCTGTTTGTCGGCTGTTCGGTGGGCAACACCACGGTGGAGAAAACTTCGCGCGCGATGGTGGCGTTCTGGCCCGCGATGATCGCGGTGCTTCTGTTGACCACCTTCATTCCGGCGCTGACAACCTTTCTGCCTTCGCTGATTATGGACTGAGATCGATCACAGGGGGATTGAATGATGGACTTTGCACGGTTTTCAATTGAAGGAAAGACTGCGATCGTCACCGGCGCGGGCACCGGGCTCGGTCAGGCCATGGCGGTGGGTCTCGCCGAAGCCGGCGCGCAAATCGTCGGGGTGGACTATATTCCGATGAACGAAACCGATCAGGCGGTTTCTGCAATGGGTTCACAGTTCCTCGGAATCGAGGCCAACCTTTCCACGACAGAACCGCTACCCGGAATCATCGAAGCCGCCCTGAAACGGTTTGAAACCGTGGATATCCTGGTCAACAACGCGGGAATCATCCGCCGCCACGACTCGATTGACTTCACCGAGAAAGACTGGGATGACGTGATGAATCTGAATCTCAAGACCGTGTTCTTTTTCAGCCAGGCGGTTGCAAAGCAGTTCCTGGCTCAAGCAACGCCGGGCAAGATCATCAACATCGCCTCGATGCTCTCTTTCCAGGGCGGAATCAGAGTTCCGTCGTACACGGCCAGCAAGAGCGGAGTGATGGGACTGACGCGGCTCTTGGCGTGCGAATGGGCCAAACACCGGATCAACGTGAACGCGATTGCCCCGGGATATATGGCTACCAATAACACCGAAGCGTTACGCGCGGACACCGCGCGGTCAGCTGAAATACTGGGCCGCATCCCGGCGGGGCGTTGGGGGCTTCCCGAGGATCTGCGTGGTCCGGTGATATTCCTTGCATCTGCGGCGAGCGACTACGTGAACGGCTACACCATCGCTGTGGACGGCGGCTGGCTGTCCAGATGATGGACCGCTTGCGCTGACCATCAGTCGGCCGCTTGTCTACCCTACTCGGCTTT
>SKLB01000138.1 GCA_007123465.1 Spirochaetales bacterium | reverse complement strand
TACGATAATTCAGCTTACCACGGATCCTTGGTGGCCTTGATCTCGGCCACGTTGTCCGGACTGACGATCTCCAGTCCGGTATCCAGGATCTCTTCGGTTATGCGTCCTCCCTGGATCGCGCGCAGCAACTGGCGCACGCCAAGATCGCCCATGGCATAGAAGTTCTGTCCGACCAGATAGTCAGCCATGTCTGCTTCCACAAACTCGAGCATTGGATAGAAACTGTCTACCGAGACAACCAGTCCGCCGCGATCACGGAAGCGGCGCAGCGCCGAGAGGGTTTCCGGCGGCGCGAAGAACGGCCAGCCTCCGACAAAGATCCACGCGTCCAGTCCGGGATTGGCCTCGGTGTAATCCTCGATAACCTGCACCGAACGGTCGATGTCATCCTCGCCGGCCTGAACCGACGCGATTCGGACGTTGGTGCCCTCGACTGTATCACGCACGCCTCGAATACGCTCTTCGAGGTTGAACGCTCCGAGCACGCCCGTGAGAACAGCGGTCTCTACCGGCGCACGCATGCCTTCGGCCAGTTCCAGCAGCAGTTCCGCACTGGTCTCTCCAAGCACGTAGTTATCGCTACCGGCGTAGAAGAGGCGCGCACTTTCCGGCGCATCGGAATCAAAGGTGGCAACTTTTATGCCGGCATCGGTTGCACTCTGGATTACGCTGTTCAGTGCGGTTGGATCGTTGGCACTGACCAGGATTCCGTCAACACCCTGCTGAATCAAGCCCTCGAGTACCGCTACCTGTTCTGTTGCATCTGCCCGAACTGGTCCAGTCCAGATGATGCGAACTCCGAGCGCCTCGCCGGCCGCTTCGGCACCCGACTTGGTGTCGAGAAACACCGGGTTGTCGAGCCCTTTGGGAACCACCGCGATAGTGATCTGGTCAGGATCGGCCGCTTCGCGGCCTCCACCGGCGAACAGCGGCATCAGGCCGGTCACCAGTACCAGTACAATCAACATCAGCTTTTTCATACATACCTCCTGTATGCGTTTTGTGGGGTCTGGCCCCTTTTCAATTCCCGATTCAGTTCTTCGCCGCATCACCCCTGAGGCGCATCTGGTCAGCGGCAATCGCGATTATGATGACCAGTCCGATCACGGCCTGCTGCCAGTACGGGGAAACGTTGAGCAGCACCAGCCCGTTGCGCAATACCCCCATAATGGCGGCACCCAGAATAGCGCCCAGGATTGTGCCTTTACCGCCGGACAGGCTGGCCCCTCCGATGATTACCGCGGCCACAACGTCCAACTCCCACCCCAGACCCGCGGTGGACTGCGCTACGCCCAGGCGCGCGATCGAGATAACCCCCGAGATTCCAGCCAACAGACCGGCCAGGGTATACACCAGCATCTTTACGCGATCTACCCGGATACCTGAGATTGCCGAGGCTTCTTCATTGCCACCGATGGCATAGATCCGTCTACCGAGCACGGTCTTCTTCAGAAACACCGAGAAAATCAGCGCCAGCGCGGCCATGTAGATCACCGGGTAGGGAACAGGGCCCAGATACCCCTGGCCGAGGACGTTGAACTCACTCGGTACACGCACCGGATATCCGCTGGTAATGGCGTACGCCAGGCCGCGAACCACGCTGAGCATGCCAAGCGTTGCAATGAACGGCGGTATGCGCAGCTTGGTGATCAACCCGCCGTTAACCATGCCAAACCCGGTTCCTACCGCCATACCTACCGCGATGCCCGCGGGAATGCTCCAGCCCCAGCGATTGAGCGCAATTGCAGCGATCAAGCCGCTGAAACCGAAGATTGATCCCACGGACAGGTCCACCCCGCCGGAGATGATCACCATACACTCGCCGATTGCGATGATGGCTATGAAGGAGAACGCACGCATAACCGAAAACAGGTTGGTCTGGGTGAGAAAGCGGTCGGTTAACAGCGTAAGTACAACGCAGAGTGCCAGCAGAATCAGCGCTACACCGAAGGTGCTGCTCCTGGCCTGCTTGCGGTACCACTGAAATACGGCTCTCAGTTTCGCATTCTGCTTGGCATTCTGCACGGTCATGCTACCCCCTGACTGGACTCGCGTAGGGCTAACTCCATAATCTTCTCCTGAGAGGCTTCAGAGCGGCTGAGTTCACCCTTCTTCCGACCCTCGTGCATAACGACTATTCTGTCGCTCATCGCGAGGATTTCGGACAACTCGGAACTGATCATAATGATGGCAACGCCCTGGCCTGCCAGTGTGCTCATCAGGCCATGAATCTCTTTCTTGGTACCCACGTCGATACCGCGCGTTGGCTCATCGAGTATCAGAATGCGCGGTGTGGTTGCCAGCCATTTGGACACCACCACCTTCTGCTGGTTTCCACCGCTGAGATTGACAACCACCTGCTCCTGACCCGGCGTACGGATACTGAGCTTCTCAATGAAGGATGCAGTCACGTGCTTTTCGCGCGCATCGCTCAGAAACCCGTTGCTGCTGACCGCACGCAGGCTGGCGAGGGTGACGTTTTGCCGCACGTCCATACCAAGCACCAGACCCTGGACCTGCCGGTCTTCGGGCACAAACCCGATACCGTGCGCGATCGCTTCAGTCGGGTTCCTGATGAGCGCCGGCCTGCCGTCAATCACAATCTCTCCGGAAGTACGTTTGTCGATGCCGAACAGTGCGCGCATGACTTCGGTACGGCCGGAGCCAACCAATCCGGCAAAGCCCAGGATTTCACCTTTGCGCAGCGAAAAGCTGACATTCTCGATTCCTTTGTCCGACCCGAGGTTGCGGGCTTCGAGTACCGTGTCAGAGATTTCAGCGTCCTGCTTGACGAACAGTGTTCCGAGATCACGCCCGACCATCAACCGTATCAGCTCTTCCCGGTTTGTCTGGTCTGTGGGAGTCACGCCAACGTGATGGCCATCGCGCAGCACGTGAAGGCGGTCGCACATTCGAAATATCTCATCGAGCTTGTGCGAGACAAAGACTACAGCGACGCCATTCTTCTTCAGCCGTTCGATAATCTCGAACAGCAACTCGGTCTCCTGTCCGGTCAGCGTGGAGGTGGGCTCATCCATGATGATGATCTTGGAACTGATCGACAGAGCTTTGGCAACCTCTACCATCTGCTTGCGTGACAATGACAGCTCTCCAACCGGGAGCCAGGGATCGCAGTTCAGCCCTGCCTGTTGCATCAGCTGCTGTGCGCGCTGAGCAGTCCGGCGGAAATCGAGAAACGAGCGTAGAATTCCTGCCGGGCGCAGCTCGCGCCCGAGAAAGATGTTCTCCGCCACCGAGAGGTTTCCAACCAGGTTGAGTTCCTGGAATATCACGCTGATGCCCAGTCCAAAGGAGTCCTGGGGTGTTTGAATGGTCACTGGCGCCCCGTTCAGCCTGATCTCGCCTTCATCGGCACGATGTACTCCGGCGAGTACCTTGATCAGTGTTGACTTTCCGGCGCCGTTTTCACCGATGAGTCCAACCACCTCGCCGCTGTCGACGTCAAAGTCGACGTTGCTGAGCGCCTGGACCCCGGGAAACCTCTTGGAAAGTCCGCGAACTTCAAGCAGAGAACTCATGACCTGGTATTATCGGGGGTACTTCGCCCAGGCGCGAATAGAGAATCTTGAATAATCCTTTGAAATCTTTGACTGACCTTTGGGAAGTGCGCCAACCCATGATACTATTGCAGCGCCATGAAGCGACTGGTTGTGATGGTACTGATAGCTGCCGCGTGCAGTCTCAGTGGCTGTGACAGTAACAGCCCCCGGCGTTCCGGACCCGCTGCGCTGAACCTGGAGCCTGACGCGGATCGCCCTGCTGCCTTTGACCGACACGTGACGATCAGTATTGTACCCAAATCTCTGGACAACCCGGTTTTTCTGGACACCAAGGAAGCGGCTCAGATCCGCGCGGCTGAGCTGGGTATCCGCCTGGAGTGGGTAGCCCCGTTTCACGCCGATACCGAGCAGCAACTGGAGATCATGCGCTGGCTGATCAATCGAGGCGTGGACGGTATACTGGTGAGCTGCAACGACCCTGCCGCACTCGAACCGATTATCAACGAGGGCATTGCCGCCGGCGTCCGGATTGCTACCTTTGATTCGGATTCACCGCACAGTGACCGATTATTCTACATCGGGACCAACAACTATCAGGCCGGCCGGATGGCGGCAGAGGCAGCGGTGGAGTTGCTGGGAGAAACGCGTGATCCGCGCGTTGTGATTATCAGCGGGCGCCGCGAGGCGCATAATCTCAACGAACGCATTCGCGGATTCCAGGATAGAATGGAGGAGTCTTCTGAGCCGGACTATCTCTCGGTCCTGTATTCCAACGATGACATCAACCTGGCCCAGGAACTCACCGAGCACGCGGTAAACAGCTTTGAGAAAGTGGACCTGATCTATTTCTCCGGTGGCTGGGCGTTCATGGGTCCGCTGGACTCGCTTGAAGGCTACCGCCGCTGGCTGATGGCCGGAGGTCTGGCGGTTACTATCGATTCCCACTATCCGATCCTGATGGCGGCACAGGATGAGATGGTAAACATCCTGGTTGGGCAGGACTTCGCCGAGATGGGACGCGAAGGGGTGTCGCTGCTGTTCAACGCCATTCACGGCGAAGCGACGGAGCCGGTTATATTCACCGACACAATTCGAGTGGATGCAGACCAGGCCCCGCTGCTGCTGAGTCAGGCGCGGAATTATGAACTCAAGTAGCCCACGGCACCCGCACCTGTACAGTATCAAGACCAAACTCATCGCCAGCTTCCTGGTGCTGGGGCTGGTGCCGCTGGCGTTGTTGTCGTTTCTGAGCTCATTTGGTTACGAACAGAACCTCAGCCGCAACGCAATTGGTTACACCGAGGAAGTGATCGAGCAGGTAGACCGCGCCATGTCCGGCTACCTCGCGGACGTGTTCCGGATTCTGCATCTGCGCAACAACTACTACGTCTCCCAGTATGTCAAACTCGCGGACCTGGACGAACGGCTCACCGCAACTCGATTTGCCTACCGGATCTGGGAGGACTTCAATTTCCTGCTGAATACCAAGAGCGATCTCGAAGATCTGGTTATCATTACCCATACCGGCCGTGCAGTCAGCTCGATTGGCGAGTTCTTTGTTGATCTGGAGCGAGATCCCGGCTACCAGGCTCTGCACACCACTACCACGGCACAAGCCCACATCAGGCCGCCGTTCCGCTCGCCAACCGGAGCCTATCTGTTCTCGGTTTCGCAGCCGATTGTCGATTCCTCCGACCAGAACATCGGAGTCATGCGCGTGGACATCTCGGTACGCCTGCTGGACGAAATCATCAGCGCAACAAATCTGGGTTCCAGTGGCTTTCTGTTCCTGACCGACGGCCAGCAGCGCATCGTCTACCACACCGATCACCGCATGATCGGACAGCCGTTGACTTCGGTTCTACCGGCGCATGCGTATGTCCAGAACGGCAGCGATACCTACCGCTTTGACGGTCAGGAATTTCTGGTGACCACTCGCAGATCCTCAACAACAGGTTGGACGTACGTCAGTGTGTCGAACAAACGCGAGATCATTGCCGGGCTGCGCTGGTTCCGTACGCTCAGCACCGTTGTAGTTGTAGCGGCGTGCGCCGCTATTGTGATCATCTTGAGTTTCTATCTGTCGAACGTACTCACCAAGCCGATCCGGCGCCTGCGGGAATCAATGGAGCGTGTGTCGCATAACGCGTTTCCGCTATCGATCGGCATCAATACTCGGGACGAAATCGGCGTCCTTGCTCGTACCTTCGAGCAGATGATAGGCCGTATCCGCGAGCTGATGGCCGAAGTTGTCGCCGATCAGCAGCGGATCCGGCAACTGGAAATGCAGGCACTCCACGAGCAGATCAAGCCCCATTTCATCTACAATACGCTCGACTCCATTCTCAGTCTGCTGGAGACCGGCGACAGCGAGAATGCGATGGAGATGATCGAGCACTTCGGCAAATTCCTGCGCACCAGCCTCAGCGACGGTGAACAGATCATCACCATAGACCAGGAGTTGCACCATATCGACAGCTATCTGTTCATCCAGCGCTTCCGTTACGGCAACCGGTTTGACTACCGCATCAACGCGTCTGCCGAAATCCGTCAGCACCAGACGTTGAAGCTTTTGCTCCAGCCGCTGGTAGAGAACGCCCTTGCACACGGTTTCCGGGACCTGCAGCGACAAGGTTTCATCGAGATCAGCGCCGCGGGTAGCAACGGCCATCTGCAGTTTGCGGTCAGCGATAACGGTCACGGCATCGACGATGTGTGCATGCAGCAGATCCAGACGGCGCTCAAGGTAGAGCCGAGCAGCGCA
This sequence comes from Spirochaetales bacterium, assembly GCA_007123465.1. Lineage (GTDB taxonomy): Bacteria > Spirochaetota > Spirochaetia > DSM-27196 > PWMO01 > PWMO01. Next base: position 13,032 of record SKLB01000138.1, on the reverse strand, counting down.
GCGGAAAAGGAGAGCACTCCCGGCAGCGCCTGCTTCGGCATCCGCAGCACCCAGAATAGGATCCAGCTGAACTATGGCCGGAGCTTCGGCCTGAGACTGGAGACTGTCGAAGGCTCGGGAACACGGGCACTGGTTACGCTACCGCTGCAGTGAGGCGTGATATGTTGAGTGTTCTGGTTGTTGAAGACGAACCGATTATCCGACGCAAGATCGTCGAGGGTATCGACTGGGAGGCCAACGATATGGGCCCGGTATTCGAAGCCACCGATGGCCGCGACGCGCTGGCGATCATGGAATCACATCAGATTGATATAATGGTTACCGATATTCAGATGCCCGGAATCGACGGTATCGAGCTTATCCGCAAGGCCAGAGCAAGCAACCGTTCGCCGCGCGTGGTGGTGATATCCGGATACGCCGAGTTCGAGTACGCGCGCGCCTCGATACAACTGAATGTGGAAGACTACGTCCTCAAACCGTTCCGTGCTTCTAAACTTCTAAGCGTACTCGCCGGTGTGAGAGATGCAATCGAACTGAGTCGACAGGAATCCGCTCGAACCGACGAGTTGCGTAGCCGGCTGGAAAACAGCAAACAGAGCCTGAGAGACAAGTTCTTTGCCGATCTGATCAGGCGTGGCCACGACCCGGCCGCCTCGCAGACGGTCAGCTATCTCGGGCTGGACCGGTTTACCGTTGCTCCGATAACCGTGGCGATTCTCTCTTTTGATGACACGTTCTCCGAACGAGATGCAGAGGACGGCGAGGCAACTCTGCTGCGTAACCTCAAGGCATCCCTTTCAACGCGGCAACAGCTGGAGCCATTCCAGAGTCCGTGGTATCTGTTGGACTACGCTGCAGACGAGCTGGTGTTAATTGCCGGCTGCGAGGACTGGGAGCTCGGCAGCCGGCTTGAATCGATACTGCCGGCGCTGGTAAGTGCGATTGGAGCTGAACTCTGCATCGGGATTGGACGCTCGTGCCGGCAGTTGCAGCAGGTTCCGGTCTCGTACAGTGATGCACGCGCCGCCGCCCGTCTGCGTTTTCTCTACGGCACACAGAAGATCTTCTACTCGCGCGACATCAACAACGCTGACAGCCGTGCCGCGCGCTTGTCAGCGCTGCAGCACACTTCACTGTACGATGATCTGAGAATCGCCAATTTTGCCGGAGTTGTAGAAGGATTGCCGCAACTGTTTGCCCAACTGCGCGACGGGGATATGCCGCTGATTGCCGCGGTTATACATAACGTGGTGCTGACCGGCTGCGCGATAGTGACCGAACTGGGCCACAACGCGTTTGATATATTCGGGCCCGACTTCAATCCGTTTATCGACCTCAACGACTTTGGCACTATCGAGCAGATGGAGCGCTGGATGCGCGAGTTCTTTGTGACTATCGACGGTCACGTTGCGTCGCACCGCAAGCGACGCAACGCGGTACTTGTCTCCGATATGAAGCGCTATATTGAAGCAAACTACGACAGCTCGCTGTCGCTCGAGAGGCTCTCGCGCCAATTTGGCATCAGTCCGAGTTACGTCAGCGTCCTGTTCAGCACCGAGGCAGGCAGGAACTTCACCGACTACGTCACCGAGGTGCGCGTCACAATGGCAAAGCAGCTGCTGCTGCATTCCACGCTGCACATCTACGAGATAGCCGATGAAGTTGGTTTCCGGGATGCCTACTACTTCAGTACCTGCTTCAAGAAGGTTACCGGACGAACGCCGAGTGAGTACCGGCGCAGGGACGGTGACGCGTAGGCGCGCTGCTACTTGGCGATCAGTTCGTCGTTGAGTTCCGGATGGCCGAACCGCTGCAGGTAGCCGCGTACCACGCGCAGGTCACGCTCGTCGATCTGGTCCGCGTAGGCGTCCAGGAAGCCGCGGTCGAAGCGCGTGCCGGAGTAGAGCAGCCAGTGTGCCTTGTTGATGCGTACCCGACCGCGCTGTATCAACCACTGGTTGCCGCTCTGCAGGCCGCGTTCCAGAGAGTGGTCACCCAGTGAGCGGTAGACTTTGTAGGTATCGACGTGCGCCTTCAGCATGGCCTCGGTTTGCGAGGGGGTCAGAGCCGCGGGGTTGCCGATCGGGTTATAGATGGATATCTGGTCGCCGGGCGAGATGTAGTCGGGATCGTGGTAGGCGTCGCGGTTGAGTATGTAGAGATCCGGCCACACCTTGGGGTAGCCCCAGTACTCGCCGGCGAGTTCGTAGAAGGTGTCTCCACGGCGAACGGTGTGGGTCTCGACTACTCGCCGCTCTGGCACGCCCGGATCTACGATGACCGGTTCGGGAGCGGGTTCAGGGTCTGGTTCGGGTTCGGGAGCCGGCTCGGGTTGGGTGATCACCACGCGCTCGACAGGATCGGGCGCACCGCGGCGCGGCAACCAGTTGGCTACCGACGGCAACAAGGATGGGAACGCAATCAGGACAAGAAGACAGGCGATGTTGAAGATCGCCAGGATCGCAATAATGATGAGGATATTGCGCTTGCCAACTCGAATGTCATCTGCTGCCATAACAACCGCCCCTATTATACTTCTTTTCGTCCGAAATCCGCCACAACTGCAGTAGAAAGCTCACTCTGCGGCCCAATCCGAGAGCATTTGCCGCAGTATCGGCAGGTAGAGCTGAAAGGAACGTTCTCCGTAGCCGCCGGCGGTCAGGTAGGCGTACGCTACACGGCGCTGTTGCAGGAAGTTGTAGACCAGAGTATCGCGTTCGGCGAGCTGCGCGGCGCTGAGTTTGAGCGGCTCGGTAGACGGCAGTTGGTCGTGCTCCCAGGGATCAACTCCCGAGAGTACAACCACCAGGTCGGGAGCGGGAAACTGCGACAGCTGTTCGAGCCCGCGCTGCAGACGCTGATTGTAGTGCTCTGCTTCGTCTTCTTCTATCGGGATGTCGATGTCGCTGGGGGTAAACGGGGGGTTGAGCGTGCCGTCGGCCAGGTATTGCGGGCCGTCCAGCGGCCAGCCGCGCGCCATGTGGATGCTGAGGGTGCGGATAGAATCGTCGCCCTCGGTCAGGCAGGCAGTGCCGTCACCTTTGTGACAATCGACATCGATAATCCAGGCGGTCTTCAACGCAGCGTCGCGCTGCAGCATGCGCAACGCGATGACCGCGTCGTTGATCATACAGAAGCCGCTGCCGGTTTCGCGGCGCGCGTGGTGGGTACCGCCGCCGAGGAAGAAGCCGTGGCCGGTCTGAAGCGCGATGCGGCACGTCTGGTGCACACCGGCCACGTAGCGCAGCACCGCATCGCGTAACTGGCTCAACGGGCGCACGGCCAGCGACGGATCGTAACGGTGGTAGTTGCCCGACTCATCGACCAGCTCGAAAGTTGTCATCAGCACCTGTTCCAGCTCATCGGAGTAGAGCCGCGCGGTGTACTCCGGCGAGTGAACCAGCGCCACCTCCTCGGGGCCAACCGCTGCGTAGTCGGGACCGGTCAGGAAACGCTCGAGCAGCGTCGCGGTCTGCGGGTCATCGCGCAGCGCTTCGACGACGCGCTTCTGTTTGTCCGCGGCTATCGGAATGAGGATGCCGAAGTCGCGAAAGGCGGGGCGCAAGTTTTCATCGTAGACGATCATGGCTATACTCTATCATAGCGTGAACGCTATGCCAGCACCCCGCAGCCGCACCGGATTGCACCAGCTCACCCCGCTGCCGCAATCGTTCTACGCGCGTGATGCGCGTCTGGTGGCCGCTGACCTGATCGGTTGCTATCTGGTGAGTCTGGTACGTCAGAAGCCGCAGCTGCTGGTTGCGCAGATCGTTGAGACCGAAGCCTACCTTGCCGGCGATCCGGCTTCGCACTCGTATCGCGGCCCAACGGCGCGCAACGCGGCCATGTTTGGTCGGCCCGGCCGCGCCTACGTCTACTTTGTCTACGGAAATCACCACTGTCTCAACGTTGTCAGCGGAGCCGAAGGCAGCGGTGCTGCAGTGCTGTTGCGGGCCGCTGTTCCGCTGTCCGGTCTGGCAGCGATGGCTGCAAACCGGGGGCTGGCACTGCCGCGGAGGTCCGCCCGGACAGGATCCGTTCAAACAACAGATAACGCGCGCCCGGCTCGCGCCCTGCGCGAGCTGTGCAACGGACCGGGGAAACTGGCGCAGGCCTTCGCGCTGAGCCGCGCTTCGCACGACGGCTGCAGCCTGGCGGGCGATGACGACGCGCAGCTGCTGTTGACCCGCAGCGCGCCGGACGCGATAGCCCGCGGCGAGCAGCTGGCCGCCGGTGGGGGAATTCGGGCGTTTGACCCGGGGGAGGTTGCGGTAGTGCAGGATCGGCGCGTGGGCATTTCACGCGCGCGCGACGCGCTGTGGCGCTACCTGGCGGCGGACAACGCCTTTGTGTCGCGCAAACCGGGTCCGGCCGCGCGAGCGTTGGATTACGCTATGGATCACGTGCCGGCGTTGAACTTGCCGCCGGAGATGATCTCGTAGATCCGCTCGAGGTCATCCATCGAGAAGTAATCGATCTGAACGCGTCCGCGTGTGTTGCTGCCGATGATGCTGACTTTGGTTCCGAGGGTCTTGAGCAACCGCTCTTCCATTTCACGCAGCTCGGGCGTCTTACGCGCCGGGCGCTCTGAAGGCTCCCGGGCGCCGGATGATCCGGCCGCCTTGCCTCGGCCGTCTGCGGCATCCGACGGGGCTCCATCGGTTTCAGCGTCTGTCTGCGGGCCGGCCTGCGGCTCGGCCGGGCGGAGGAAGGCCTGTTCGCCAAGACCGCTCGAGATATCGGAGGCGATGCGTTCAGCCTGGCGCACGCTGATGCCGTCGCGGCAGATGACCTCATAGAGCCGCTGCCGCAGCGTCTCATCGGCAACTCCCACCACGACGCGGCCGTGGCCGGCGCTGATCTCACCGGCGGCTACGCTGTGGCGCATCTCCTCAGGGAGCTGGAGCAGCCGCATCGCGTTGGCCACCGTTGACCGGTTGATACCCAGCCGCTGCGCCAGCTGTTCCTGGGTCAGCTCAGCGCTTTTCAACAGGCTTCTGTACGCAACCGCTTCTTCAATTGGATTGAGATCCTGCCGCTGAAGGTTCTCGATCAGCGCGATCTCGATCTTCTCTTCTTCGGTGAAGCTGCGCGGCAGGACCGGGACCACATCGAGGCCGGCCAATCTGGCGGCTCGAAATCGACGCTCGCCGGCGATAATCTCGTACGTGCCGTCTTCCCGCCGTTCGGCCAGAATCGGCTGGATTACGCCCTTCTCACGGATTGAGTCGGCCAACTCCTGCAGTGCGGCTTGCGAGAACTGCTTGCGCGGCTGGTGCGGACTGGCAACCAGATCATCGATCGGAACCGAAACCACCTGGGACGGCGACGCAGTCTGCTCCAGATCATTGCCCTGCAGCAGGGCGTCAATTCCCTTGCCGAGCCTTCGTTTAGCCACGTCCGAGCACCTCGTCTGCGAGCTTGCGGTAGCTCTGCGCCCCAACGCACTCGGGATCGTACTGGTTGATCGGGACTCCGTGCGAAGGCGCCTCCGAAAGCCGTACGTTGCGCGGGATAATGGTGCGGAAAACGCGCTTACCGAAATAGCCGATGACTTCCTGAACCACGTCCTGCGCCAGACGCGTACGAGAATCGTACATGGTAAACAGAATTCCGAGGATGCCCAGCTTTGGATTGAAGCCGGACTGCACCTTCTTGATGCTCTGCAGCAGCTGTGTCAGGCCCTCCATGGCGAAGTACTCGCACTGCAGCGGGATCAGCACCGTGTCGGCGGCTACCAGACCGTTGAGTGTCAGAATGCCGAGCGAAGGAGGACAGTCGATGAACAGGTAGTCGAAGTCCTGCTTGATGTCGGCCAGCGCGCGCTTGAGATACTGCTCGCGGTCGGCCTCCTGCACCAGCTCGACGTTGGCGCCGGTCAGGTTGACACTCGACGGTATGATCTTGAGGTTGTCCACGCTGGTGTTGCACACTGCGCTGCGGGCGCTCTGACCGGCATTGAGAACCTCATAAATTCCGCTGCCGTCGGTGGAGACGCCGACACTGCTGGAGAGATTGCCCTGCGGGTCGAAATCGATCAGCAGCACGCGCCGTCCGGCCTGCGCTACGTAGGCGCCGAGGTTGACCGCGGTTGTGGTCTTGCCGACGCCGCCTTTCTGGTTTGCAAAAACTACGGCTGTTCCCATGATTGTTGCCGCCCAGTATAGAGCAAAACCACGCAGCTGTCATGCTGCAACTGCGGCCTGCAACTGCGGGCGCCCGAAATAGTAAGCTGTTAAGGTATTAAGTGTTTACGACGAAACTAGCATGGAGGGTAGGTATTCTTGCAAATTCTACAGAATCTGTTAGATTAGAGTGTGGAGCCTGTCAGGTGAGCCCCAAAATGAAGAGTAGCAGGATCGTTTGAATGCAGAACAAGGCCTCCCGGGCGGCAACCGCTGAGCAAGAGTCGGTCCGCTCGTTTATTGCCAGTCTCCCCAAGACCGAGATCCATCTCCACATCGAAGGGCTGGTCAGCGTCGATTCAATCTGGGCACTGATTCGCAAGCACAAGCTGGATCTGGGAATAAGCTCGCGGGAAGAACTTAAGCAGCGCTTCCAGGTGACCAGCCTGACCGAGTTCATCGATCTGTTCATCAATATCATCCAGGCGTGCCTGATTACCGAAGAAGACCTCAGGTACCTGATAGAGGATACACGCACCTATCTGCGGCGTAACAATATCCGCTACGCCGAGATCTTCTTTGCACCTACCAAGCTAATCAAGAACGGACTCGATTTTGACAGGATCATCAGTATCCTCGATAGCGGCGCCAATCAACTGCGCAGCGAAGGGCTCGATGTTCGCTATATTGTCGATGTGTCGCGCGGCTTTGGCGTTGAGAACGCCATGCGAAACCTCGACCTCACCCTGGAACACCCGACAGAAAACATCATCGGGCTTGGCCTCGGCGGGGCGGAGCAGAGCGGGCCGGCCAAAGACTACCGGAAGGTGTTCAAGAAGGCTGCCAAAGCCGGTCTTAAGCTGGTTGCACACGCCGGCGAAGACGTGGGACCGAAGTCGATCTGGGACACAATCGAGGTCCTCGGCGCGCAGCGAATCGGCCACGGTATCAGCGCCATTGAGGACAAGAAACTGATGGACCGTCTCAAAGAGCGGCGCATTCCGCTTGAGATCTGCCCCACCAGCAATCTGTTCACGCGCAAGTACGCCAGTTCGCTCAGCGATCATCCGATTCGGGCCTTCTTCGATCACGGCATGTACGTTACGATAAACACCGACGATCCGACCCTCTTCGGCGTGGAACTCAACGAAGAGTACACCCGACTGAACGAAGCCGGAGTCTTCGCTCTTTCCGAAATAGTGCAGATTATCAAAAATGGCGTTTTTGCGACATTTCTCAGTGATCAACGCAAGCTCGAGCTGTGGAGTGAACTTGAATCGGCGATCACCTCCAGCCGCTACCCCGACACGCTGCCGCGCGACTGAACCTGGCTGCAAGACGATTCGTAGCAACATGCTTTGCGGCACATTGCTTGCTGTACCAGCAGCGGCCCTTGTGAACCTATTCGCTTTGCACCTGGCTATGCACTCGCTCGAGGTTTGCTGAACCGCGCGTGGCGTCCTGAACCATCCGCTGCAGCGCCTCGAACCGTTCCTCGCGCACGCTTCCGCTGATAACAACGCTGGTACCGAACTGCTCATCGGCGATAGCCAGTCCCGCATCGCACAGCGCCCGTCTTGCTGCCTCGTAGATGTCGTAACCGAGAACCAGCCGAACAGCGCACTTTTCTACCAGCGGCTCGCTGGACGCAACCTGCAAGACGGCCCGCGCCGCTGCGGCGTATGCCCGCACCAGCCCGCCCGTCCCCAACCTGGTCCCGCCGAAGTAGCGCACAACCGCCAGCATGACGTTGGTCAGCGCGCTGCCCTTGAGCACCTCCAGGGCCGGGCGCCCCGCGGTCCCGTGGGGCTCACCGTCGTCGCCGGCGCTGTACTGCAGTTCGTTGACGCTGCGGCCGACCACTGCGGCGTGCACCACGTGCGCCGCAGCGGGATGCTCGGAGCGCAGGCGCTCGACGCCGGGACGGACCTCGGCCAGTGCGGCAATGGGCCTCAGCACTGAGATGAAGCGCGAGTTGCGCGCCGCGCTCTCGGCCTCGGCTGGAGCGGTGAGAACGTGTAGTTGCGGCGGACGCCCGGGATCGGGCTCGGTCTTCTGTTGCATGGCGTGGGCCTGCATGGCGTAGGCCGTTGGTATGGTAACGCGGAGCAGGCGCTCGTGTCACTGTTTCACGTGGAACATTTGAAGTGGTGCTAAAATTGTTTTTTTCTGGTTTTCTCGGGTTGCCGCCATTCGGCTGCTGCTGCAGTGATCGATCAGGGCCGATGTTTCACGTGAAACAGTGGGCAACCGATGTTGCGCCGGCGGGAACGCTGGTGGCGGCGGCCGGCGGGGGCGTCAGCGCTGTGGTCGGGAGCGGCGGGGCTGTGGCCGGCGGCCCCGGCGCGGTTCAGGTTCAGCCCGCGTTGACGCTGTCGTCTTCGGTGTCGCCGTTCTCGGCGCGGCCGATGCCGACAACGTAGTCCGGGCGGTCGATGTTGACCACGCGCACGCCCATCGCGCTGCGCGATTGAACCGAAATCTGTTGCACCTTGAGCTTGATGGTGCTGCCCTGCGAGGTGATCACCATCACCTCGTCATCGTCGCGGATGGGTACTACGCCCACCAGTTCTCCGCTGCGGTCGGCCAGCGAATAGGCGATCTGGCCGCGCGTGCCGCGACCGTGCGGGTTGAACTCATCGAAGCGCGTTCGCTTGCCGTAGCCGTACTCTGTCACCAGCAGCAGCTGCTCATCGGCGGTAACCGCAACCACACCGGCGAGCTCGTCGGCGTCGGTCAGCCGGATACCCTGCACACCGCGGGTGGCGCGCCCCATCACGCGCACGCTCTCTTCATCGATGCGCAGCCCGTTGCCGCGGCGCGTCACCAGCATCACATCCCCGTCTCCGTCGGTCAGCAGCGCCTTGATCAGACGATCGTTCTCGTCCAGGCGGATAGCGGTTATGCCGCGCGTCTTGGCGTTGCTGAACTCGGACAGCCGCGTCTTCTTGACCACCCCGCGAGCGGTAGCCATGAACAGGTACTTATCGGGTGAGAACTCGCTGAAGCGGACTACCGCGGTGATCTCCTCGTCCGCCGATATCGACAGTATGCCGCGCACGTGGTGTCCGCGCGCCGCGCGTGATGCCTCGGGGATCTCGTGTACCTTAAGCCAGTAGGCCTTACCCTCACTGGTTGCGAAGAGAATGTAGTCGTGCGTCGAACCGATAAACAGGTGCTGGATGAAATCTTCATCCATCAGGTTGCTCGAGGAGGAGCCTTTGCCGCCGCGGCCCTGCAGGCGATACGAGCTCAGCGGAACGCGCTTCATGTAACCGCGATGCGAGATCAGCACCACCATATCTTCCTTCTGGATCAGGTCCTCGATGTCGATGGCTTCAATCTCATCCGCCACAATTTCGGTGCGGCGTTCATCGCCAAACCTGCCGGCGATTTCGAGCGTTTCGCTGCGGATTACATCGCGAATCTTTGATTCACTGGCAAGCAGTGCCTTGAGCTCGGCAATCAGGGCACGGACCTCGGCCAGCTCGTCGATGATCTTCTGCGTTTCGAGACTGGTGAGCTTCTGAAGCCGCATGTCCAGGATTGCCTGCGCCTGGATCTGAGTCAGCGCGAACCTTTGCATCAGCGCGGTCCGCGCGGTTTCCACATCGGCGGACTCCTTGATGGTCCGTATTACTTCGTCGATATTATCCAGCGCGATCTTGAGGCCTTCGAGGATGTGCTCGCGCTCCTCGGCTTTGCGCAGGTCAAACTTTGTACGCCGAACGATCACGTCGCGGCGGTGCGCGATGAAGTGCTCGATCGTCTCCTTGAGCGGCAGCAGCTTGGGTCTGCCGTCGACCAGCGCCAGGGCGTTGATATTGAAGTTGACCTGCAGCTGGGTGTGGGTAAAGAGCTGGTTGAGGATGATCTTGGGGCTGGCCCCGCGCTTGAGCTCGATCACGATCCGCATACCGTTTCGATCAGACTCGTCGCGCAGATCAGCAATACCGTCAACTTTGCGGTCGCGCACCAGGTCGGCGATACGTGTGATCAGCGTGGCCTTGTTGACCAGGTAGGGAATCTCGTGGATCAGGATCACGTCCTTGCCGGCTTTGGTTGATTCAATCGAGAAGCGCGCCCGCACGACAACCCGACCGCGGCCGGTTTCGAAGGCGTCACGGATTCCGCGGTGGCCGTAGATAATGCCGCCGGTGGGAAAGTCGGGGCCGTTGATGTGCTGCATCAGCTCACCGAGCTCGATCTCGGGCTTGTCGATTACCGCGGCAATTGCGTCTGCAACCTCGTTCAGATTGTGCGGCGCCATTGTGGTGGCCATTCCAACGGCAATTCCGGTGGCGCCGTTGGTAAGCAGAAACGGAAAGGCTCCCGGCAGTACCGAAGGCTCTTCCATAGAGTCATCGTAGTTCGGAATGAACTCGACGGTCTCTTTCTTGATGTCGCGCAGCATCTCTTCGGATTCGCGCGTCATGCGCGCCTCGGTGTAGCGCATGGCCGCCGGGGGATCACCGTCCACCGAGCCGAAGTTTCCCTGACCGTCCACCATCCGGTAGCGCATGCTGAAGTTCTGCGCCAGGCGCACCAGCGCGTCGTAGATGCTCTGGTCACCGTGGGGATGGTATTTGCCCAGAACGTCACCAACGATACGTCCCGCCTTTTTGAACGGCCGGTCCGAACGCAGCCCCATATCGCTCATGGCGTAGAGAATCCGGCGATGCACCGGCTTCAGGCCGTCGCGCACATCCGGCAGCGCGCGGCTGACAATCACCGACATGGCGTAGTTCAGATACGAGGTCTTGACTTCATCTTCTATGGCGATCGGGATCACCCGACCGCGTTTTTCCTGGTCAGCCACTGTGTACTCCGTTCATGTATCGAGCTATACATCGAGGTTGGAAACCGCCAGCGCGTTCTCTTCGATGAACTCGCGCCGTGGCTGCACATTCTCACCCATCAGGGTGGTAAAGATAGTCTCGGCTTCAACCGCGTCCTCGAGCTTGATCTGCATGATATTGCGCGTGTCAGGGTTCATCGTGGTCTCCCACAGCTGCTCGGGGTTCATCTCTCCAAGGCCCTTGTAGCGCTGGATGCCGGCTTTCTCTGCGTCGCCGTCCATGGCAGCCAGAATGCGGTCGCGGTCGGCCTCGTCGTAGGCGTAGGTGTCGCGCTTGCCGCGCGATATCTTGTACAGCGGCGGCATCGCCAGGTAGACGTGTCCCTGCTCCACCAGCTCGTGCATGTAGCGGAAGAAAAAGGTCAGAAGCAGGGTACGGATGTGCGAGCCGTCGACATCGGCGTCGGCCATGATGATCACCTTGTGATAGCGCAGCTTCTCGATGCTGAAGTTATTGCCGGCTCCGGCTCCCAGCGTAGAAATGATCGGCTGCAGCTTGTCGTTGGCCAGCACCTTGTCGATGCGCGTTTTCTCGACGTTGAGCATCTTGCCCCACAGCGGCAGAATGGCCTGGAATTGACGGTCGCGCCCCTGCTTGGCAGAGCCTCCGGCCGAGTCACCCTCAACGATGTAGACCTCGGCTTTGCGCGGATCCTTCTCGCTGCAGTCGGCAAGCTTGCCCGGCAGGCCGGAGCTCTCGAGAAAGCTCTTGCGGCGCGTCAACTCGCGCGCGCGCCGCGCAGCGGCGCGCGCCCTGGCCGCCACCACCGTCTTGTCCAGAATGGAATCGATCACGCTGGGATTGGCGTCAAAGAAAATCGTCAGCTGCTCGGAAACGACCGATTCCACGACGCCCTTTACCTCGGAGTTGCCGAGCTTTCCCTTGGTCTGGCCTTCAAACTGCGGTTCGGGCACCTTGACCGACACTACTGCGGTGAGTCCTTCGCGAACGTCGTCACCGGTCAGAGACTCATCGAGTTTCTTCGAAAATTTGGATTTTTTCAGGTAGTCGTTGAAGGTGCGCGTCAGCGCCGATTTGAAACCAATCAGATGCGTGCCGCCCTCGGCGGTGTTGATATTGTTGACAAAACTGAAGATGCTCTCGTTGTAGCCGTCGTTGTATTCCAGTGCTATCTCGACCTGGACCTCGTCGCGCGTTGCATCGAAGTAGATCGGTTCGCGGTGAATAACGGTCTTGTTCTTGTTGAGGTACTGCACAAACTCTTTGACGCCACCGTCAAACTTGAAATCGTGCGTCTTCTGTGTCGGCAGGCGGTTGTCCTCGATGTGGATAGCAATGCCGCGATTGAGGAACGCCAGTTCGCGCAGCCGCTTGGACAGGATATCGAAACTGAAGTCAGTCCCTTCAAAGATGGTCTCGTCGGGCTTGAAGCTGAACACGGTACCATGTTTCTCGGTGGTACCGGTTACCGCTACCGGGCCGTCGGGTACGCCGCGCTGATAGCGCTGATGGTAGACCTGACCCTCGCGGTGAATGCTGACCTCGCTCCACTCCGACAACGCGTTGACCACCGAGACACCGACGCCGTGCAGACCGCCGGAAACCTTGTAGTTCTTCTTGTCGAACTTCCCACCGGCGTGCAGCCGCGTCATAACCAGCTCGAGCGCACTGACGTTTTCATCGGTGTGCAGCTCAACCGGAATACCGCGCCCATCGTCAACAACACGAACCACATTGCCGCGATCGATCGAGACCGATACCGAGCTGCAGTGGCCGGCCAGAGCCTCGTCGATGCTGTTGTCCACCACTTCGTAGACCAGGTGATGCAGTCCCTCAGGTCCGGTGGATCCGATATACATTCCAGGCCTTTTTCTGACTGCCTCAAGGCCCTTGAGGATTTGAATACTTTGTGCAGAGTAGCTATCCGGCATGCGTGTACCTGTTGTCCCGTCTTAATGCGAGGATCTCTCGCGGGTGTGCGATATGCAAGCTGTCATTATAGCGATTTGGCAATCGAAAGTAAAGTTGGCAGGAATACGTTGGTCAGTTGAGCGTTCTATGATAGAATCGGTGCTTGCCGCAGAATG
>SKLB01000362.1 GCA_007123465.1 Spirochaetales bacterium | reverse complement strand
TTTTCCAGCGTGTACAGCGTGACGGCGATCGTAGTCTTCGCGCAGGATTGGATCACTGAGTGTGCGGTACGCCTGTATCAACAGGCGCATCTTCTCAACGCTTTCAGCAGCCGAGGTCAGATCCGGGTGTAGCTCCTTTGCTCTGCGGCGGAAAGCCCGGCGCAGTTCCTCGGGAGAACACGAAATCTCTACCTGTAGAAGATCGTAATAGCTCTGCACAACCCTTAGATCTGGAGCCGCTTGCCAATTATCTCCGCCTCTGCGGCAGATCGTACGACGTCGGAAAAACGAATAAACATGCCCTCGCCTTCCATGACCTTCATCAGTCGTGAAAGCGCCTTGCCGGACCCCACTGGTTTCTTGATGACAAACGCAAACGTCTTTTTCCCACCTACCACGCCGGCATTCTTGAGAAACTCACCGATGCGAGGGGGAACCCGGCCGCCGAAAAATGCAGTCTGTTCTGTTCCCAGCGCTATGTACTGGTAGACACTGAGCTTGCTGTTGACATCGCGTCCGGCGTCGATCAGGTCTACCTGGTGCCCCTGGGCCTCAATTCCGCGTGCCAGCGATTTAGTAACTTCCAGTAGACGACCCCGGTTCTTGCCGGGCACAAAGACGGCAGCGACGCGCATGTTTCCCCTCCAGCAAAAACCCGTGCAGTGTGGTTATTCTTCGGTCTGTGACGGTTCATCGCCCGGTGCAGGCTCGAGCAGCTGTCCATCATCCAGTTCAGGCAGGTCCAGCTCTTCCTGCGGCAGGTCGTCGGTCCGCCACCACTCCACACCTTCCCCATCCTGCAAGCGACGCGCAGCCGCCTCCACGTCGCTTGCATCCGGTGTCCGTCCCATCCATGCGAGCCCGAATGAACTCAACAGAAAGATAGCCCCCAGAATTGAGGTTGTCTTGGTTAATATGTTTCCAGATCGGTTGCCGACCTGGGTTGAAGATCCGCCTCCGAAAATTCCGCCCAGGCCTTCACCGCCCTCGTCCTGGATCATAACAATTGCGATCAACAGAAGCGCCGTTATGACAAACAGAACAAGCAGCATTATGCTCAGCAATCCCATTCTTTCTCCCTCAAGCCCGATCGAAGCGAGCGATCGGAACAAATAGCTCTGTTTTTAACGAGGCTCCACCTACCAGTGCGCCGTCAATGTTCGGTTTTTCCATCAGGCCGACAACGTTATCCGGCTTGACCGAGCCACCGTACTGGATAACCATAGCATCTGCCGCACTTTTCGAATAGAGGTCAGCCAGCTTGTTGCGAATCACACGATGCACACTGTCGGCATCGTCGGGGGTCGCGGTCTTCCCGGTTCCGATAGCCCACACCGGTTCGTAGGCGATTACCACGCTGGAGAGTGCGTCCTGGCTTATCCCGGCCAGGCCCTTTTGCAGCTGACTCTCAACAACCTCGGTCACGCGGTCTGCCTCACGCTCATCGAGCGTTTCGCCAATGCAAAGAATCGCGCTCAGACCGTGCGCTAACGCGAGTTTCACTTTGGCGTTGATCTGTGCATCGGTCTCACCGTAACTGTGCCGGCGCTCTGAATGGCCCAGTATAACAACCGATACGCTCAGCTCTTTGAGCATCAGCACCGAAACCTCGCCGGTATGCGCGCCGGATTCTTCAGTGGCCATGTTCTGGGCGCCAAGCAGGATACTTGACCCTCTGAGCACGTCGGAAACCGCTGCCAGCGCAGTAAACGGTGGCGCCAGCATGACGGTGTGGGGTGCTCCATCGAGCTGTTCACGCAGCTCTCGGGCAAACGCGGCAGCTTCGCTAGCCGTCTTGTGCATCTTCCAGTTGCCGGCGATGTACGGTTTTCTCACACTACTCTCCTTGCTTTCCGACCGCGACTCACGCTTCCAGCGCCTTGATTCCCGGCAGGACTTTGCCCTCGAGGAACTCAAGCGATGCACCGCCGCCTGTCGAGACATGATCGATGCGCTCAGCTACACCAAACTTGTTGGCTGCCGCCACTGAGTCACCGCCACCGACGATCGTTGTGCCGGAGCAGTCGGCTACCATCCTGGCAACTTCGTGCGTTCCTTTGGCAAAATTGTCAAACTCGAAGACGCCCATTGGCCCGTTCCACAGCACGGTCCTGGCACCGGAGATAATTGAGCGCAGCTTCTCGATAGTCTTGGGACCGATATCGAGCCCTATCTTTTCAGCTGGGATATCGACGCTGTCCACCGGCTCGGGCTTTGCGTCTTCGCTGAACTCTGAAGCAACGCTGTGATCAACCGGAAGCACCACTTCGACCCCTTTTTCACGTGCAGCCTGCAGCATCTCGCCGGCAGTTGATATGTAGTCATCCTCCACCAGGGACTTGCCGATTTGGTGCCCTTGAGCCTTGAGGAAGGTGTAGGACATTCCGCCGCCGATCACAAGCGTAGTGCAGTTCGGCAGCAACGACTCGAGCACGGCGATCTTGCTCGAAACCTTTGCTCCACCGATAATCGCCACAAACGGTTTGGCCGGATCCTTCAGAATCGGTTCGAAAAAGGCAACTTCCTTTTCGATCAACAGGCCGGCGTACGCCGGCAGCAGATGGGCCACGCCTTCGGTGGAAGCGTGAGCCCGATGAGCCGAGCCAAAGGCGTCATTAACGTAGACCTCGCCCAGCCTGGCCAGCTGTGCGGCAAATTCGGGATCGTTCTTGGTCTCGGACTTGTGGAAGCGGACGTTTTCGAGCAACAGGATATCTCCGGCCGAGAGCGCGCCGGCAGCCTCTTCGGCAACCGGCCCAACGCAGTCATCGGCGGTCTTGACCGGCCGCCCGATGAGCTCTGAGAGCCTGGCGGCCACCGGTTTGAGGCTGAACTCTGGATCCGGCCCGTCTTTGGGACGGCCGAGATGACTCATCAGTATCAGCCTGGTTCCAGGCTGGTCGAGAACATACTTCAGCGTCGGCAGTGCCGCGCGGATGCGGGTATCGTCGGTTACTGCGCCGTCTTTGAGTGGCACGTTGAAATCAACACGAACCAGAACGCGCTTGTTCTCCAGGTCCGCGTCTTTTACTTTGCGAACTGCCATAGTGCGCCTCCGTTATGCCATCTTGACCGCGAGATCGACAACCCGGGCAGAGTAGCCCCACTCATTGTCGTACCACGAAAATACCTTGACCATCTTGCCGCTGACCATGGTGCTGGCGGCATCAAAGATTGACGAGTGATCGTTGTGGATGACGTCAGTTGATACAATCTCATCCTCGGTATACTCGAGAATACCTTTCATCGGGCCCTCGGCGGCTTTCTTCATCGCGGCGTTGATCTCATCGATAGACGCTTCACGCTTCAGGGTTGCCACCAGGTCCACCAGTGAACCGGTTGGGGTGGGAACGCGTACCGCACACCCATCCAGCTTGCCCTTCAGATCCGGCAGTACCTTGCCGACGGCCTTGGCTGCCCCCGTGGTTGTCGGGATCTGGTTGATGGCGGCAGAGCGCGCACGGCGCAGGTCCGAGTGCGGGGCATCCAGAATTGCCTGGTCATTGGTGTAGGAGTGAATCGTGGTCATGAAACCCTGTTCGATACCGAAGGTGTCGTGCAGCACTTTGGCTACCGGCGCCAGGCAGTTGGTGGTGCACGATGCGTTGGAAACGCACTGATCGGTAGGCTGTAGATCATCGTCATTGACACCGAGCACAATCATGCGGTCGATTGTATCTTTGGCCGGAACGGTAAGGATGACCTTCTTAGCCGGAAACTTCTCGTTTTTGAGGTGATCGCCGTATCCGCCCTTGGGGCTCTCTTTGGTGCGGAAGATGCCGGTGGATTCGATAACTACGTCGGGAGCCTGGCCCCACGGTATGTTAGCGGGATTGCGTTCGGCGGAGACCGAATACTTCGTGCCGTTTACAATCAGGTGCTTGTCATCGTATTCGACGGTACCGTTGAACTTGCCCTGCGTCGAGTCATACTTGAGCAGATGCGCCAGTACTTTGTTCTCGGTGATGTCGTTGATGCCGACCACTTCCACGCCTTTTTCCAGCGCGATCTTGAAGACGTTGCGCCCGATTCGTCCAAATCCGTTAATCGCAATTTTCATCTTATCCTCCTGACGTTCAGATACATAGTGACTTTGTTCTTATAGATTTAGAGTACACATATCGCCAATAAGTGTCAACACTATCGGTAAGAAATTATCGAATGCTTCGAATGCGGCGGTATATCGGCGGAAAGAGATCTCCGGCAGCAGACGGTTGGTCGTCATGCTCGCGGATCACCTCGTCTCCTACGTTCACGTAGTCAAACACCGTACGGCCGCTGAGTTCGCCCTCGGAGACAAGGTCATCAACGCGCGTCACGCGGTAGGTTCCCAGAATATCGGAGCTGGAATAGGTAAAACCCGGACGCTCGCTGCGAAGCACCAGAGCGCCCCTGCGTACTATCTCAAGGCTGTCATCCACAGCCAAACCGTGCAGGCTGCCAAGGTTGACCAGCAAACGCTCGGCTTCGCGTTGCTGGATTGTACCCCTCAGCGGAACAAGCGAGTTTATATCGGACGCGACCGCCTGCAGGGCGCGCTGGACGCGGTCGTTACCGCTGCGATTAACCCGCAATTGAGCAATCTGGGTGCCGGTTCGCCCGACGTAGACCCGCGCGTGGGCCTGGAAAGCCCGATCGGCCTGAGAAAACTCCAGCACCACAAAGTAATCGGCGTTGCGGCGCCGCGCTTCACGAAACGCCGTCGCGAAGCTATCGCTGCGCAATGGTTCCTGCGCCACATCGATCATCTCAAAAGCAAGCAGTTCGTTGCGCAGCTGGCGCGCCAGGAAATAGTCCGACTGTGGATAATCCGACGTCACCGGGGCTTCGTGTACAAACAGATCAAACCGGGTGCGCGTTGCGTTGAGGCTGAACTGATCAACATTCCAACGTACGGCAACGCTATCGGCAAGCACGCTCTCAAAGGCTTCGATGCGTTCATCGATATCGCGCCCGCCGAGACCGTATTCGTCCAGTACCCGCAACTCCTGCAGATAGCGCGCGCGGTAACCGCGCAGACGCAACAGGTTTGCGTATCCTAGCCGTCCGTCACGATTGTAGGGATCGAGCTGGATCCCGCGACGGTAGGAGGTAAGCGCTCGCGCAAACTGATTGCGCTGTGCCAGTGAGCGCGCGCGCACAAAGTGGTGCTGCGCGAACTCCTGACGCCGCTGATCCTCAACATCAGTGCGGTCCAGCAGCGCCTGTTCCGCAGCCATGCGCGGAATCTCTTCGTCGGGACGCACGGTCAAGGCCATCCGGTAGCTGCGCAATGCCTCGTCCAGGTCTCCGGTCTCGGCCAGAGAAACCCCGCGCAGGTACCAGGCACGGTGATCATTGCGGTCAACGCTGAGCAGCTCGTCCACCCGGTCGAGCACCGTGCGGTAATCGGCGCGGATCAGCGCCAGGTGCGCCAGGATGAACAGCGCATCGGTAGACGTCGGTTCAATAGTAAGCGCGGTGGTAGCGTGGCGCTCGGCTTCGAGCACTCGACTGCGTTGCAGGTAGTGCTCAGCAGCCAGCAGATGTGCAACCGCGCTCTGCGGATGGTAGCGTACTGCCAGGCGGATATACTGCTCAGCACGATCACTCTCGTCCAGATAGTCGTAGAGAATCGCCAGCGCCAGCAGCGCGCGGCGCTCGTTGGGCTCGAGGCGGATAGCATCGTTATAGCGCCGCGCAGCTTCGTCTGTGCGGCCCTGGGCAACCGCCAGCTCGGCGCGCCCGATAAGCGCGTCGATGTTGTTCCGCTCGCGCGCCAGAATCTGGTCGAACAGCCGCCCGGCCCGTTCCACGTTGCCGAGACCGATCTGGATACGCCCTTCGAGGTTCTGCAGGCTCAGGCTATCGCGGCGCAGCGATGCCGCGCGATTAACCGACGATAGCGCCTGATCATACTCATCGAGGCGATAATACGCCTCAGCCATGCCCTTATGCGCCTCGAAATACGACGGGTTCTCTGCCAGCGCCGAGGAAAACTGTTCGATGGCTCGATACGGATCTCCGGCCTGCAGCGCGCGTACCCCCTGTTGGTAGTAGCTGACCGCGTCGGCAACCTGCGCCGTTGCAGGAGCTGCCAGCATACCCAGGATCAGCAGAAATGCCGGCAGCAGCGCGATTTTGCGCGGTCGTTCAGTCACCGTTTCCCCCGTCTGTTTCGGTAGCCTGTTCGTTGCCGGCTGCAATGATCTTGACCGTACGGATCTTGTGTCCGTCCATCTCCTGGATGATGAAATCAATTCCCTGATACGTGACCTTCTCATAACGTGCCGGGATCTTGCCGAAGAGGTCGAACACAAAGCCCCCAAGCGTACCAAAGTCTTCGTCGGGGATACCGAGGCCGAGCTGCTCGTTGAGATCTTCGATGTCGACGCGTGCATCACACAGATAAACCTTATCACCGATTTCGAGGATATCCTCGCGTTCGTTGTCGAACTCATCCTGAATGTCGCCGACAATCTCTTCAATGATGTCTTCAAGGCAGACAATGCCCGAGACTCCACCGTACTCATCAACGGCTACCGCAATATGTACATGGCGGCGCTGCATCTCGCGTAACAGAGAATCCAGCCGCTTGCTTTCAGGGACAAAGAATGGCCGGCGAATGATCTTCTCGACGTTTATCTCTTCCTTGGTGAGCAGAAAGCGCAGCATATCCTTGGCGTAGAGAATCCCGACTACGTTATCGATGGTATCCTTGTAAACCGGGAAGCGCGAATGGCCGGCTTCAGAAACCCGTTCGATCAGATCGGAGTGTGCAAACTCGATGCCGATGAAATTAACGTCGATACGCGGAACCATGACCTCCTTGACCGTTACTTCAGACAGGCTCAAGACTCCCTTGATCATCAGCTGCTTCTCCAGCGAGAGCGCAGGATCAGCTCCGCTGACCCGCTGACTACCATTTGGAAAGAGTTTTCGGAATAACCCCGTCTTCTTCAAAACAGTTGCTCCCTTTTCAGCAGCAGCAGAATTCGTTCCTGCTCAGACAGCATAGGCTGGACCGCCGAGTTATCACTGTGATCAAACCCCGCCAGATGCAATACGCCGTGAACGATCAGACGCTTCAGTTCTTCTTCGAAATCGACTTCAAACTGCAAAGCGTTGCGCCGCGCGTGCGGCAGGCAGACTACAACGTCTCCGGCGTACAGCGCAGCACTGCTGTTGGCCGGAGGGTTCACGCCCTCGAGCTGCGAAAAGGACAGTACGTCGGTGGTTTCGTCCCTATCGCGGAACTCACGATTCAGATTCTGCATCTGCTGATCACCGCACAGAACAACCGAGAGCTCCCAGCCGTCTATCTGCATGGTCTGAAGTACCGAGTGTACAAACCGGGTAATACGCTCCACCGCTGGCGCATCCTCAGCACTCTCTTCAATGGCTACCTCAACGCTGTTCATCTACGCTCCGTGCGCATCGTAGGCGTCGATGATCTTGCGTACCAGCGGATTGCGCACCACATCACGACCGGAAAACCAGGAGAAATGTATGTCGCTGATATTCTGAAGGATATCGATTGCGTGCAGCATTCCGGAATCGCGGCGCGATGGAAGATCGATCTGCGTGATATCGCCGGTAATCACCGCTCGCGATCCCTCACCCATGCGCGTAAGGAACATCTTCATCTGCTCACGCGTGGTATTCTGCGCCTCGTCCAGAATAATGTAGCAGTCCGCCAGACTGCGGCCGCGCATGTACGCCAGCGGTGCAACCTCAATAATTCGGTTCTCTTCCATGCGCTGCACTGTTTCGGGCGAAGTCAGCAGTTCCATTGCGTCGTAGAGCGGTTTGAGATATGGATTGATCTTCTGCGCCAGATCACCGGGCAGGAAACCGAGGCGCTCGCCGGCTTCAACCACCGGACGGGTCAGCACCAGCTTGCGCTTCTTGCGCGAGAGCACCTCAGCCATGGCGTGTGCAACCGCCAGATAGGTCTTGCCGGTGCCCGCCGGCCCGATACAGAACGTCATATCATGGCTGCTCATTCCGCTGAGGTAGAGCGCCTGGCCGTGGCTGCGCGGAAAGACCGTCTTTCCGTTAGGAATCGATGTGTGGATGTCTTTGAGTTCGTCTACTGCTCCACTCTGTCCGCTGGTCAACGAGGTGTGAATAGCGCGGATCAATTGCGGCGAAGCAACCTGTCCCAGTTCTATATGCTGCTGCAGCTCGTCGAGCAGACGCACCAGAATCTCGCGTTTCTCCCCGCCGCTGTCTTCAAGAAAAAGCTCATTTCCTCGTGAACGGATTGGTGTCTGCAATAGCTCTTCGATGATCCTGAGGTTGGCATCGTGCACGCCCAAAACCTCGGACATTACAGCAGCACTCTCAAGTACGACTGTTGCGTTATAACTCAATAGGTCTCCTCTCGATAATAGAAGTATAGAACCGGAGCAAAGCTGCGGTCAAGGCCATCAGTAGAACAGCTGATCGTCCTCGTAACGCACCTCGCTGCGGATTTCGGGGAAGGGTCGCCACACCAGCGTGATCTCAACAAACGGTATCCAGCGGTACTGCTGAAGACCGTCCGCGTCTGTGACTACTTCGGGGTTACCGCTGTAGCGCAGTGTCAGATCCCAGTCATCGAGATGGTGTACGGCTGCAATGCTGATGCTCTGGATATTGAATGGTGAGTCTTCACGCGCCGGTTGATTGGCGAAGGCAAAGGAGTTGCCGATATCCTCCAACACGCTGCGCTGCGGTACGCCAACCTTGTCCGCCAGTGAAGGCACGTACTGGTATACCAGCGCGTTGCGCGAGACCGACGAGAAACTGAGATCGAGAAATTGATGAACACGGACGTTGAATCCCAGGCGAACATCCAGAAAGCTTTCGGTGAAGCGCAGGAAGTTCATGCGCAATTGCGAGTCAAAGCGCGCACCCCAGCGCACTCTATTGCGCCACAACGGATCGCTTTCATAGCGGAAATCAAACCGGATGTCGGCATCGGTGGGGCGTAGCGTGGCCTCGTCCGGGTCGCGCTGCTGCCACGGGGCAACGCCGGGCTGCTCCACCGGGCTGATGAATCTGAATCCGGGAGTGTAGCGGAAGTTGAGCGATGCAGTCAGCGGCCACAGCTGCAGCGAGCTCGACAGTGAGTCCACCTGGTCCTCTTCGATGTCGTAGATAAAGCGCTGCCGCAGTGAAACCTGTTCGTGAAAGCGCAACGTCTCGGTGACGATCAGCGGGCTGTAGCGCCACTGGTCTTCAATGCGTCGCGCCTCGGTCTCAACCGTTGAGGTCAGCGGTCCGGTTATCAGGTCTAGCCTGCCGCTGTAGCGGTCATCCAACGGAGGCAGGTCGGCGCGCACCCGCAGCGACTGTGTTGCTCGCCAGTAATTGACCAGCAGGTTCATATTGAGCGCGTGAGCACGAACAAATTCGTCATCCCAGCGAAAGAATCGGTCGGCGTATACCGCAGAGTCATCATCGGGGTCCCGTTCAACAAATGCCCGGTCGTACAGCGTGGTGTTCAGATCGTAACTGAGGTTGGTCTGATCGAGGTAGCTGTCGCGAACAAAGGGAAAGGTAGACAAACGCAGGTTGTTGGACAGCCGCGCCGACCCGTAGCGGAACGCCTGCGTCTCAAGGTTGCGAAACTGATCCTCTTCGAGCCGCTCGGCGTTGTAGATTGAGCGGTAGCGATAGCTGGAATCCAGCGACCCGCTGACGACAAAGAGCCGGTCGTAGATGTCGCTCTGGTAGTTGATGCGTGCGCTGTTGTTGGATGTCAGGCTGGAATAGGAGTAGGCAAAATCGATGTCGTCAGGCTTCATCCACTCACTCTGATCGTACTCATTGACTACCGTCAGGCGCGGCGTCAATGTGTAGGAAACCCGGTAGTTCAGCGGTTCTTCAAATCGTAACCCGCTGAGATCGGCTTCGCGCGGCGGCAGCCGCTGGTAGCCGTCGTTGACCGGGGTTTCAACGGGGTAATCCCCGGGTGGATCACTCTCCCAGGGCGCGCGAATATCAAACTCCTGCGCGTCAACAGTGTCGGCGGCGCGGCGTCGTACAGCGCGGCTGTCAGCCAGCGTACCGCTCATGCGAACACCCATATCAGGCGCCGTCAGACGCGAGGGATAGAAGAAGTAGTCCTGTGGACTGCGGTCGGCGAGGTACTGCGAAGGAACAGGCGCACGCTCAGGAGAAGGATCAAAGCGGCTGGCGTATTGGGGCAGTGAGGCAGGATCGGTCTGCTTACTGCTCCACGCCAGCGAAGTCACAAAATTCTGCAGCGACAGCGACTGAATCCAGGGCGCTGCTGCGGCCATTGGTGCGTTGTAGCTTCCGGACAAACGCCACAGCAGTCTGGTCTTTTCGCTCACGGTATCCGGTTCAAAATCCGGGCCTTCTCCAACCAGTGCCAGCCAATCCATGTCTTCCGAGCGGTCTCCGTAGTCAAGATCTACGTAGCGGTCGGAGTATAGCTCAAAATCACCGCGCAGGTTCAATCGATTGAGGCGCGTGGCAAACTCGATATCTGCCTTGTAGCGAAACGGAAGCGTGATGCCGGCAAACTGCGTTGCGTCCCAGTAGCGCACTTCCGGTCTGTTTTCCAGGTCTAACGGATACGGTTGGGGTTGCTGCTCATCCCAGGTAACATCGATGAAGTAGTTGGTATATCCCAGTGTCCCCTGTGGGTAGTTACGCAGCGCGCGGCTGACGCCGATACCAAGTGCACCGTCAAAACGGTCGAAGAACCACAACTGCGGCAGCTCGCCCTCCAGCCCGACGTAGGCGCCCATGCGCGTGTAGATGTCGGCGAGTAGCCGCAGATTCCAGTCCTCGTTATCGAAGCGTGGTGCTGGATCGTCTTCGGTGGCCGGCCGCATGAATAGACCCTCGCGTACACGGCGCGCCTCGCCTTCGCCTTCGTCGGCCAACTGCAGGAACGAAACCGAAGTCTCGCGGGCCTGCTTGCTGCCGATCAGGTAGCTGGTGGTCTGAATGAACGCGCCCTCGCGGTTGCGATACCCGGCCACCGGATTGAAGAACAATCGATCTCCATAGCGAAAAAAGAACGGAAAGTAGAAAACCGGCACCCGCCCAACGTAGAGCACCGCGTTCTGCAACCCCCATTCCCCCGGCCCCAATACCCAGATACGCCGCGCACGAATGTGATAATTGGGTGGATCGACCGGTGAGGACGTGATTACCCCGTCCTCCATGACAATGATGTCGTCTGCCGAACGGGTGATGTATCTACCGGCATAAGAGAACTCGATTTCCTCATCCTCTATGGTCCGCGGCCGCGTAGATCTTCCTTCCAGGAAGACTCCTTCCCAGGTGTTCAGGAAGACGGTCAACATCTCTCCCTCAAAGCGTTCATCACCCTGCCCCGGCCGCGCAATAATATACTCAATGGCGCCGAGCGCGGTCAGGCTGTCTTCGCTCTGATTGAAAATGATCTCCTCGGCGCTGATACGATGCGTGACACCGCTCTCGAAATCTTCCATACGGATCTGTACCCCGCCGCGCAGGCGGATGTAACGCTGATCGATCTGTTCCAGCAGGAAATACTCGGATTCGATTGCAGACTCTATGGTGATTTCACGGGTGGCATCGGCAGCTCGGTCGCGTGGAGCCTGCACCCCGTAGTGCGCATAGAGGCGGCTCTGCAGTTCGCTGCGCGATCCTCGTGTCGAAAGCCCCAGGCGCGTCAGCCACTGCACCAGCTCTTCAAACTCTGCGGTAGCGATATCCTGTGCCAGCGTACGCTGCGTCAGTGAGACCGGAGGCTCGTCGTCGTTATCAGACGGTACGCTATCCTGTGCCACCACCGATGCGGCAATCAACAATAGAATCACAAAAACGAATACGAGCCTGGCTGGCAACATCACGCAGACGTCCTTCCGTACTCCTTGATCCAGTTGCCTGTGTGTGACTGCGGGCAGTCGGCCACCTGCTGCGGTGTGGCGGCAATCATCAGCTCTCCGCCCGCGGCGCCGCCCTCCGGGCCCAGATCGATGACCCAGTCTGCGCCCAGAATTACCTCCATGTTGTGCTCGATCACCGCTACGGTGTTGCCCTTGTCCACCAGAGCGTTCAGCACCTGCATCAGTTTGGCAACGTCTGCAAAGTGCAGCCCGGTGGTCGGCTCATCGAGAATGTAGAACGTATTGCCGCTATTTGTTCTGGATAGCTCCAGCGCCAGTTTGACGCGCTGAGCTTCACCTCCGGATAGCGTCAGCGCCGACTGACCGAGTTTGATATAATCGAGTCCTACTTCGCGCAGCGTGCGCAGTTTGCGTTCAACCGCCGGCACCGCGGAAAAGAAATGCGCCGATTCTTCAACGGTCATCTCGAGTACGTCGTGAATGCTGCGGCCTTTGTAGAGCACCTCGAGGGTTTCACGGTTGAAACGCTTTCCGCCGCACACGTCGCAGGTGACAAACACGTCGGGCAGAAAATGCATTTCGATCTTGATGGTGCCCGCTCCCTGACAGTTCTCGCAGCGTCCGCCCTTGACGTTGAAAGAGAAGCGGCCCGGTTTGAAGCCGCGCGCGCGCGCCTGCGGCAACCCGGCAAACAGGTCGCGTATGGTGGCGAACACGCCAACGTAGGTTGCCGGATTGGAACGCGGCGTGCGGCCAATCGGCCCCTGATCGATATGAATTACCTTGTCGACGTTCTCCACGCCGCTGACTGAATCGTGCGCGCCTACCGGTTCACTGCGTTTGTGCAGCGCATTCAGCAGCAGCGGATAGAGAATATCGGTCAGCAGCGTCGACTTGCCGGACCCCGAGACGCCGCAGATGACCACGAGCTTGCCCAGCGGAAACTCCACGTCGATCCGCTTGAGGTTATGCTCGCGCGCGCCTCTGAGCTGAATGGCCTTTCCGTTGCCCTTTCGCGGTATACGAAAACCCGTGCTGCGTCGCGAGCCGTTCAGGTACGGCCCGGTGACGCTGTGCGGATTTGCCAGAACGTCGGCCACGCTGCCCTGTGCCACTACGTGCCCTCCGTGCACCCCGGCGCCTGGACCCATGTCCACGATGTAGTCGGCCGCCAGCAGAGTCTGCTCGTCGTGCTCGACAACAATCAACGTGTTCCCGATATCGCGCAAATGCAGCAGGGTGTCGAGCAGACGCTGGTTGTCGCGCTGATGCAGGCCTATGGTCGGTTCGTCAAGGATGTAGAGCACACCCACCAGGGAAGAACCGATCTGGGTTGCCAGCCGGATTCGCTGCGCCTCGCCGCCGGACAAGGTTGACGCGGAGCGGTCGAGGGTAAGGTACTCGAGTCCGACGCTCTCCATGAAGTGCAGCCGCGAGCGGATCTCTTTCAGTACATCACGCGCAATTTCGGCCTCGGACCGGCTGAGCTGCAGCGAGTCGAAGAACTGCAGCGCACCGGTTACCGACATGGCCGAAAGCTCGTGAATACCAACCCCGGCGACCGTAACCGCCAGCGCCTCAGGCCGCAGTCGCTTGCCGTCACACGCCTCGCAGCGCTTGTTGGTCATGAACCCTTCGAGCCACTGTTTGACGCCCTCTGAAGTGCTTTCGCTGTAGCGCCGGCGCAAATCGGCGTAAACGCCGGGAAACTGTGTCTGATACTCAAACCGGCCGGTGCCCTTCTTGTTCTCATAGGTTACGTCGATAGTTGCGTCGCTTCCGTGCAGCAGCGTCTGCATAACCTCCTGCGGCAGTTCGCCAAGCGGAGTGTCAAGGCTGAAACCCAGATATTCAGCCAGCGATTCAAAGCGGCTGCGGTACCATAGTGACTTCGGGTTGTACGGCACTATACCGCCCTGATTGAACGAGAGCGACATGTCGGACATAATCCGCCGCACATCGAACTCCATTGTGATTCCGAGCCCCGAGCAGCTCGGGCAGGCTCCGTATGGATTGTTGAACGAGAAGATTCTCGGTTCCAGTTCGGGAAACGAAAGGTTGCTGTCCGGATAGGCGTAGCTCTCTGAGAACTGCTCCTCGACCACTTCTTCCTGCCCGGGCGCGCTGCGCACCGCAATCACCAGGCCGCCGGAGGCCTCGGTTGCAGCTTCCACCGCCTCGGCAACGCGATCGCGCACATCAGAAGCTATGCGCACACGGTCAACGATCAGCTCTATGGTGTGATAGCGGTTCTTCTCCAGTTCAAACTCATCCTCCAGGCTGCGCGTTTCAGCGTCGATACGAGCGCGCACAAAACCGCTGCGGCGGGCGTCCTGCAGCACCTTCTGATGCGAGCCTTTCTTGCGCCGAACCACCGGCGCCAGTATCATCACTTTGCTCTGCTCGGGATAGGCCAGGATGCGATCCACAATTTCATCAACCGACTGCTTCTCTACCCGTTGCCCGGTAGCCGGATCGTGCGGAATCCCAATGCGGGCGTACAGCAGACGATAGTAGTCGTAGATCTCGGTAACCGTGCCGACGGTCGATCGCGGATTGCGGTTGGTGCTTTTCTGCTCGATCGAGATAGCCGGAGAAAGCCCTTCGATGTAATCAACGTCGGGCTTATCCATACGGCCGAGAAACTGCCGCGCATACGCCGAAAGCGACTCGACGTAGCGCCGTTGCCCTTCGGCAAAGATCGTATCGAAGGCCAGCGACGATTTTCCCGAGCCGCTCAAGCCCGAGACTACAATCAGCCTGTCGCGTGGCAGCACAAGGTCAATATTCTTGAGATTGTGCTCACGCGCACCCTTGATGACGATCTTATCCATACGTGTTGCGCCAGACTACGACATCGGCGATGGATAATCAACGTCTGCGAATGGTTGGACCACCCACGCGTTGCAGAGCGCTTCGATACCACTGTCCGGCCTCGGGCAGTTGCGCCAGCGTGCGCCAGATCTGCAGCGCGGACTGGGAAGCTGGGTCGTCGCGTTCGAGCGCCAGCCCCAGATAATACAGCGTACGGTAAAACTGCTGGCGCTCGAGGTATTGGCGCAAGTGGCTGACCTCGCGCGCATCGGCGAGCACTTCAGCGGCGCTGCTATAGCTGTAGTCGAATTCGATCCGGCGCAGCTCTTCTACCAGACGCGTGAAGCCCTGCATAGCTGCAAAGGTAAGGTGCAGCAGAGCGTCGCTGTCGCGCTGGTTGTAGAGGTGAACACCGAGCTCACGGTGCGCACGGTGCGCAAAATCGTCATCGACGCGGTAGAGCACCATCAATCGGTCCAGACCCCGGGTGCGCAGGACGTTCAGGTAGGCCTCGCGCCGGTCGGAGAGCGCCGGATCAGAAAAGGCATCCTGCTGGTTGGCAAGTTGGGTTAACTGTTCCACGTAAGCGCGGTCATCGCCGCGCAATCGGTGTACGTCGGCTATGCGGTAGCGGACCAGCTGCTCGGTTTCGCGGATCTCAAATGCAAATGCCTGCTCTATTGCAGTCTCATACTGCCGCAGCGCAAGTTCGAGCGAACCTTCGGCCTGGAATACGCGTCCTATGCCGATTTCGGCTTCAGGAAACGGCGCGCGTTCTGCTGCAGCAGCGCGAAAGCGGCGCAGCGCCTCGCCGTAACGCCCCTGCTCGAACAGCTGCATACCCTGCTCGTACAGCACCCACGGCGGCAGATCGCCGCGCGCCTCTTGAGACCACAGAACTGTTGTTGAAGCAAGAACCAGCGCCACTACCCACGCGAGACGGGCTGGTCGTGTCATACACGCCTCCCTATGTTCACTTATCGGCCGGGTAGCGCGCGCAAAACAGGAAAAACCGCGAGGGCCGACCAGACAGGCCGAC
Organism: Spirochaetales bacterium; assembly: GCA_007123465.1. Lineage (GTDB taxonomy): Bacteria > Spirochaetota > Spirochaetia > DSM-27196 > PWMO01 > PWMO01. Next base: position 3,646 of record SKLB01000362.1, on the reverse strand, counting down.
CCTCTGTAGCGTACGTTACACCATGCCCAGCAGGAACACCATGACAAAGAGAGCCACCGTTTCAACCAGACCGAGTACCATGATGTAGTTACCAAAGCCTTTTCCGGTTTCGGCCAGCGCATCTGAGGCTACTGCACCGCACTTGCCCTGAAACCAGGCCGAGAATCCCATCGCAATACCGCCGAGCACACCGGCTCCCAGCAGCATGGCGGCGTTGGTTCCGCCGGCGGCGGATTCTGCGAGCGCGTTCATCAGAATGAACCCGTAGATAGTCTGGGTCAACGGCGCTCCAACAAAAGCAACCAGCAGAAACGGCGCCGGCTTGTTCTGGGCAAAACACTTCTTCCACGCACCTACCGCCGCCATTCCGGCACTACCGGCACCGAGCGCCGAGCCTACAGCCGCAAGTGCCAGCGCCGAACCAACTCCTATAAGTCCCCATTCCATTGATGTGTCTCCTTTCCTCGTGGATTAACCGTATATCTCTATCTACGAACTCTTCCGGAACGGTGTATACTCAACGCCACTCCATTCCATTCCCAGATGCCCCGAGAACTCCAACATGTTCAACCGAACTCCGTGTACAATAACTGCCAGCGCCGCCATCGCCAGGTTCAGCGTATGCCCCAGGAACAGCACTCCGACCGCCGCGACGGTACCAAAAACCCCTTCGGCCATCCCGGCGGCCATTGAATTGAAACTGGCGGCGATCTCTACGGTTGCCAAGCCAACGGCGAAGAGGCGGATATACGATATGATATCCGAGAACGCACTCACGCCATCCAGAGCCAGGGTTATGACGTTGGCCACTCCTTTCAGGATTCCCTTCAAGAAGTTCTGGCCTTGCTCCTGCATCGAGAAGACAATCACCGCACCAAATCCGCCCACAATCAGGTACAGCGCATAATCCACAATCGGATAACCGAGAACAACCGTGAGCACCAGATGGTAGAGACCTACAATTGTCGTCAGCCAGCCCAGCTGCGCCAGACTGCGGATTCGTGGCTGCTGCCGCAGCTGACGAAGGAACGTCCAGCCGTGCGCAATAGCCAGATGCACCGCACCGATGACGAAACAGACCCACTGGACTACTTCGGCGCTCTGAGGATTAAAGCTGTAGAGCTCGGGTACGATCATCCACGACAGAAACGGCAGTTCGGCAAAACCCTGGTATCCAAACCAGGTGCCGGTAACCGCGCCCCATACGATTGTGGCGGCGCTGAGCAGTGTCAGCAGGAGCACACCGAGCGGCACCGGCTTTGACGCAGCCCGTGTCTTGAGCATGACGTATAGCGAGACAGCCAGCAGAATCAAGCCGTAACCGGCGTCACCGATAATCATGGCAAAGAAGCCGGTAAAGAATACCAGGAAGAAAAAACTGATATCCAGCTCGCGGTATCCCGGCACAGTACCCATCAGTTCAAACACCGGTTGTATGATCCGGATCGGCCTGGGATTTTTGATGCGCGTAGGAACCACATCATCGGGGTCGGGGTCGCGCAGCAGCAGGCCCCAGTTGCCCCTGGAAGCAGCCGCCTTGAGCGCTGGAACTTCGCTCTGCGGTACAAAACCGGTTACGTAGGCAAGCGCACCCTCATCGGCCATGCCGCTGTGCACCTGCTCAAACTCTATCGCGGCGTCCAATTGCTGCTGCACCGCACGGTAGAGCGCGGTAGCTTCAACGCGACCGAGAATCCGTTGCTGTACTTCAGCGATTCGCTGGTTGATACGCTCTATCTCAGCGCGAAGTTCCGCCAGCCGTTGTGTTGGTTGCGGCGTCTCATCGAGCTCAATGCGCGGATCACCCACCAGGCGAATCTGGGCAAAATAGACTAATCCCGGCGCGCTGTTGATCGGGAACAACCGCGTTCGATCGAGTTTCTGAAACTCTTTAGGGGTAGCGGTGTGCAGGGTTATCTTGACACCGTGCTGCTGCAGCAGCGCCAGGTCCTGTGGATTGAAGTCACCCCACGGCTCCAGCCGCGCGGCATCGCGTTCCAGGCGTTCGCGCTCTTCGCGCAGATTACGGATCTCGTCTGACCAGCCGATCAGCTCTTCGCACTGCTGCACGACGGTTTCGTGATCTTCAAGCGCGGCAGCGCTGCGCTGTTCGGGAAGCTCTACCGAGGCGTTTTCGGCTGCCAGTGAAACAACAGCCACAGCCCGCTCGATCAACTGGCGTTTGGCCTGCAGCGACTGGACTGTCTGGCTCTCCACACCCAGCATTTCGACGTGAAGCACCCCTGCCTCGCGCATCTGCTCTACCGCTTCACGGCGGTGCGAGTCGAGAACGATGACGGTTGCCTTTTTCATTTTCTCAATCATGGCCCATCACACCTCGACTATGTTGCTCTTGGCGATCTTACCGCGTACAACCGCTGCGGTCTGCTGATCGCCAAGATAGATCCGGATCATGCGGATATTCTCTTTGGCTTCGGGGATCTTGACTTTCTCAAACAGGTTGACCCGCTGCGTGGTTATACGCAGTTCTTCTTCGATCAACTCTTTCTGCTTCTCGAGCACGCGGATTTCGGCGTCCAGCGCCAGCAATTCCTTGAGCCGCTGTACCCCGGCGTCGACCCACAGTGGATAGCGGAAAAGGTCCCACTCCTTCTGATCAAACTCTATGCCCTCGAACACCGGGATATCGATACCGGCAATATTACCGGTATCGGTACTGATACCGCTGATGCTGACCAGGTCTTCCAGAGACAGGTCCTCACCGAACACCGCCACCCATTGCATCAGATCGTCGGTCAACCGTTTCTGTTCGGCCAGTTTCCTGTTGACCTCTGCCTCGACCTGGCGGATAACCATCTGCAGTTGCTGTTTCTTCAGCACCAAGGTCGGCAGGTAGCGTTGGAAGCGCTTCAGCATGTCTTTTTGGCGCTTCAGTTCGTTCTTGGTAAGCTTGACCTTCGCCATAATTACGCCGTTGCCTTTGCTTCCTCGCCGCCCCCGGTGGGCCAGAACTCTTTGCACAGCTCGGTTCGAAGCCCGGTCTCATCGGGCTCAAAACAGTCGGATAGAATCGACCAGCCGCGGTCGAGAGCTTGCTCCAGTGGTATGTTGACGCTCAGGTCCATCATGTCACGCTCAAACAGGTGCCCGTACTTCAGCAGCTTGTTGTCCCACTCCGACATGCGAAAACCCATCGATTTCTTTTCCAGCGACTCTCGGTACTCGGCGTAGAGCCGGATCATCCCGTCCATGACCGCGCGGTGATCCTTGCGCGTCTTGTCATTGACCTGCTGCTTCAGACGCGACAGCGAACCAAACGGTTCGATACGCCCGTTACGCAGGTAGTACTGGCCTTCGGTGATGTATCCGGTGTTGTCCGGTACGGGATGCGTCACGTCATCTCCGGGCATGGTTGTGACACCGAGAATCGTGATCGATCCTGCGCCTTCGAAGTCAACCGCTTTTTCGTAGCGCGACGCCAGCTGGCTGTAGAGATCGCCCGGATAGCCGCGGTTTGACGGCACCTGTTCCTGGGTGATGGCGATCTCCTTCATGCTGTCGGCGAAGTTGGTCATATCGGTCAGCAGCACCAGCACCTTCTTGCCCTGCAGCGCAAAACGCTCGGCAACCGCCAGCGAGATATCGGGTACCAGCAGACTCTCGACAATCGGATCACTGGCGGTGT
>SKLB01000008.1 GCA_007123465.1 Spirochaetales bacterium | reverse complement strand
TCACCGCTTTGATTCAGCTCGCGCAGCCGTTGTGCATCTACGGTTGCCGGCATCCTGGGGTTGACCTTCTCCTTGGCGCACAGCATCGCAACCGCCGGGTTAGGCGTACCGAGCGTGTGTGCCACCTCGACTGCGTTGAGCACGATCTGCCGCTTCTGCTCCACATCGGGGGCGATATTCATGGCGGCATCGCTCAACAGCAGCATCTGATCCCGACCTGGAACAGAGAAAAGCGCAACGTGGCTCAGAACGCGTCCGGTGCGCAGTCCGTGCTCGGGATCGAGTACCGCCTTGAGCAGTACCGAGGTCTCCAGAAGCCCCTTCATCAGAGCCTCGGCCCGGCCTTCGCGCACCAGCCTGACCGCAGTTGCCGCAGCATTTTCGGGGAGGTTTTCCTCTACGATAGTGAGTTCGCGCAAGCGCGCGCTGTTCCCGGCGGCGCTGCGAATCCTGTCTGGATCGCCAACGAGAATCGGTTCAGCTAAACCTTCATCCATCGCCTGAATGACCGCCTGCAGTGAATCCTCATCGTGCGGCCACGCTACCGCCAGCCGGTTGCGCGCGCACTGTTTGGCAATCCTCATGATCTGGTCAAAACTGTGCATCGGAGCTCATCCTTGCGCGGCCGCCCGCATCCCCTCGCGCAACGCTTTTTCATTGATTGGAATGAACTGTTGCTTGCCGCTGCCGAACATCTTGCCCAGCGCCCGCACCAGGTCGTCGGCTTTCAGAATACCGGTGAGTTCGATGAAAGCCCCGAGCATCACCATGTTGGCGGCTTTGAGATTGCCGATATCCGCAGCGATCTCGTTGGCGGCAATCGGGACTGCACGCAGATCTTCACGTTCCGGCTGCTGGTCGATAAGCGAACTGTTGTAGATCATCAGGCCGTTTTCTATTAGTGCATGTTCGAACTTCTTCATCGACGGCAGGTTCAGCGCCAGAACGGTGGTGGCATCGGTCGAAATAATCGGTGACCCGATAGGCGTGCTGGAAACGATAACGTGACAGTTAGCCGTACCGCCGCGCATTTCCGGGCCGTAAGACGGCAGCCACGAAACTTCCAGTCCATTCTCCATCGCTGTGGTGGCGATAAGCCTTCCCATCGACATAACGCCCTGCCCACCAAATCCGGCGCAGATGGTTTTTTCAAGCATGTTCGCTCTCCTGCATTTCCGGCCGGCGAAAATTACCCAGCGGATAGTAAGGGATCATGGCTTCTTTGACCCAGTCGAGAGATTCCAGCGGCGACATACCCCAGTTTGTTGGACAGTTGGATAGCACCTCCACCAGCGAGAAACCCGAGCGCTGTTTCTGGCAGTCAAACGCGTTGCGAATCGCCTTCTTTGCCTTGCGGATGTTTGCCGGATTGTGCACCGAAACGCGCTCCACAAAGGCAGCCCCGTCTATGGTTGCCAGCAATTCGGATATACGCAGCGGATAACCGACCTGGCGCGGATCACGTCCCAGCGGGCTGGTGGTGGTACGCTGCCCAACCATGGTTGTGGGCGCCATCTGTCCCCCGGTCATTCCGTAGATGGCGTTATTGACAAAGATAACCGTAATGTTCTCGCCACGACCGGCCGCATGTACTATTTCGGCAGTGCCGATTGACGCCAGATCGCCGTCTCCCTGATAGCTGAAGACCATTTTGTCCGGCAGAACCCGTTTTACACCGGTAGCCATTGCCGGCGCGCGTCCATGAGCAGCCTCGTGCATATCGCAGTTGAAGTACTTGTAGGCCAGTACAGCACAGCCTACCGGCGCAACCCCGATTGAGTTTCCCAGCTCTTCCATCTCCTCCAGCACTTCTGCCACCAGACGGTGAATCACACCGTGGGTGCACCCCGGGCAATAGTGAAACTCCACCCCGGTAAGACCTTTGGTTGGTTCGAATACGGTGGGCATTACGCGACCTCCTCGAGCATGCTGCGACAGGCATCGACTATTTCGTGCTGGGCTGGAATCATTCCTCCGCTGCGGCCGTAGAATCCAACCGGCCAGCGACCGGCCGCTGCAATGCGCACATCATCCACCATCTGTCCGCAGCTGAGTTCCACTGACATCAGAGCGCGCACCTGCGATCCAAGCTGGTCAAAGGCTGCCTGGGGAAACGGCCAGACGCTGATCGGCCTGATCATGCCGGCTTTGACCCCTGTTTCGCGCAGTTGAATGATCGCGTTGCGCACAATGCGCGATGCGGTCCCGTAGGCCACAAATACCAGTTCGGCGTCATCTGCCTGGTAGAGCTCGTAACGCGTCTCTTCCGCGCGCATACGTGCGTACTTCTGCTGCAGATGAAGATTGTGCTTCTCCAGGTTGGCCGGATCGAGGTGCAGCGAATTGATGATGTTAGGGGCGCGTTTACCGCCGGTACCGGTGGTAGCCCACGTCTTGGGTTCCAGCTCGCGTTTTGGTGTTTCGTGGAAAACAACCGGTTCCATCATCTGCCCGATCATGCCGTCGCCCAGGATCATAACCGGGTTGCGGTAGAAGTCTGCGATCTCGAACGCTTCGGCGGTCAGGTCGACGGCTTCCTGAATATTGGCCGGAGCAAACACGATCATGTTGTAATCCCCGTTGCCGCCACCACGCGTAGACTGGTTGTAATCAGACTGCGCGGGCTGAATACCACCGAGCCCGGGGCCGCCACGCGAAATATTGACAATCACACACGGTACCTCGCTTCCGACAATGTAGCTGATACCTTCCTGCTTAAGCGCAATCCCCGGCGAGGAAGACGAGGTCATTACTCGCGCACCGGCTCCGGCAGCGCCGTACACCATGTTGATCGCGGCAACTTCGCTTTCGGCCTGCAGAAAGACTCCGCCGGCCTTGGGCATTTCGCGAGACATATACTCGGGGATTTCGTTCTGCGGTGTGATCGGATAGCCGAAGAAATAGCGGCACCCACCGTGGATTGCGGCCTGCGCAATCGCTTCGTTGCCCTTCATCAAGACCTTTTCCATGGCAGCCCCCTACGCAACCCGCTCTACGCGGATAACAAGATCAGGACACACCGTGGCGCAGTTGGCGCACGCAATGCACTTGTCCATCTCGGTGACGGTGGCCGGGTTGTAGCCCTTGCGATTTATGCTCTTGCGGTCCATGACCACGATATCTACCGGGCACACCGCTGTACACAGCTCGCACCCCTTGCAGCGATCGGTCTCGAAGTAGACCGCACCTCTTGCTTTTGCCATATCAGCCTCCCCTATGAGCTCTTCATCCACGACTCGCGCAGATGCATCGAAATTGGAATTACTTCTCCGGCAAGATCAGCCGGCAGGTCAGAACATACGTGTTCAGTCACGCCTGTGTAGCGAATCGGTAAACCGCTCTGCCGCGATACCTCGCGGCACACATCGTCGCCGGCTTCCACGTGCAGGCGCTCGGTGTGTTCCAGCATATGGGTATTGTTGATCAGTGCAGTGACTTTCAGTCCGGACGCCTGCTCGATAGCGGCAATCTGTTCGAGCACCGCCGCGGCGTCGGCTGTCTGCGGACGCGCAACGTTTACTACGCAGAGAACCTCGGTTTGGCGCGGATCGAGCAGTCGGCGAAAACTCGACAGCACACGGGCGCCGACCGGATCACCCCCGGCGTCCAGCACGGTACGGGTATGGCCATCGCGCAACGGCGCGTATATCTCGGCTGAAATCGCCGGCAGATCAACTCCCCGGTCCACGCCAAGAGTGTTTGCTATAACGCGTATCCCGTGTTCTTCCAGCAGTGCTCTGCGTTCACGGGATCGGAAGTACGGGTTTACTACGTCAACATCCAGCAGCGCTACCGCTGCGTGTTGCTGCGCCAGCTTCAGTGCAAGTTGAATCGACAGCTCGCTCTTGCCGCTGCCGTAATGCCCGGTCAGAATAGTGATGCGCGCCTGTGCGTTTGTTTTACCGCTCACCGGGGTCCCCCCGCGGCACCATGGTACTGACTGGCGCTCTCGTGACCCTGCAGTACTCGAAGGGCACCTTCGGCGAGAGCGATCATCTCGTTCTCACCGGGATAGACCTCCACCGGCGCCAGGAAACTGACGCGCTCTTCTATCCAGCCGCAGAAGCGCCGGTCATGAGCCAGCCCTCCGGTCAACACGATTGCGTCGATGCGGCCGGCCACTACAACCGCCATTGCCCCGATCTCTTTGGCAACCTGGTAGGCCATTGCCCGATACACGGACTCTGCCTGTGTATCACCGCTATCGATGCGCCGATTGACTTCGCGCGCGTCGTTTGTGCCCAGGTAGGCCACCAGACCGCCGCCTCCTTTGACGCGACGGGTGACCTCCGGCAGGCTTGCCTGGCCAGAGAAGCACAGCTTCACCAGTTTAAGTGCCGGCAGCCCCCCGCTGCGTTCCGGGCTGAACGGTCCGTCTCCGTTGAGACCGTCGTTGACGTCGATCACTCTGCCGTGGTGGTGTACTCCAACGGTGATGCCCCCGCCCATATGCACTACGATAAAGCAGTAGTCAGCGTAGTTCCCGCCGTGGGCCATCCCGGCGCGGCGCGCAACCGCTTTCTGATTCAGTGCGTGAAAAATGCTGCTGCGCTCAATTTCCGGTAGTCCTGAATAACGCGCCACAGGTTCCAGCTCATCGACCACCACCGGGTCAACAATGAAACTCTCACAGCCGCTCTGACTCGCAATTTCGTGGGCTATCAGCCCACCGAGGTTGGACGCGTGCTCGCCGAGCACTCCCTGCTTGAGATCGGCTATCATCAGATCGTTGACCGAATAGGTGCCGCCGCTGACCGGATGAATCAGTCCCCCGCGGCCAACCACCGCGTTAAGAGCGCTGGGGTCAACGCCGTTGTCGGTCAATTGGCTCACGATCACCGACTTACGAAAGGCGTGCTGCTCTCCAATAGTGTCAAATTGATCCAACTCTTCTGTGGAGTGATGTATGGTGGCTTCAAAGCGAAGCGTATCGTTATCAAACAGCGCGATCTTGGTGGAGGTTGAGCCGGGGTTGATGGCGAGGATCAGAAATTGATCTGGCATAGGTGCCCTCCGTGGTCGCGGTCTCTCTACACTACTGCACAGAAGTACTGCAAAGAGCTTGCCAGGCACGCGTGTTTGGCCGGAGTATCGAGAATATCGCTAATTCTCGCTGCGGGAGTGGGTTAACTCACGCCTGCGTCACAGGCAACGCTACGCAAATGTGCCGCTAGCCCAGTAGTGCAAACTTTTGCGCGCAAAGTATTGCATATTGGCTAGTCTTGCTGCAAAGAGTTGCGTGTCAGGCCGTGCCGCTTCAATTTGTACTGCAGGCTGCGCAGCGAGATTCCCAGGCGAGCCGCGGCACGCGTGCGGCTGCCGGCGCACGATTGTAATGCGCGGCTGATGTGCGCCTTCTCGGCTGCATCGAGTGTATCGCGCAACGAAGCAACGTGCTGCTCGCCCTGGTCCGCGCAGCCGGGCTGCTGCGCGTCATCACAGTCGAAAGCCAGTTCCGGAAGGTGCACATCGGCGATGACGCTCTCGTAGACGCTGAGGTTGATTATGGCGCGCCGCAGCACGTTTTCCAGCTCACGGATATTTCCCGGCCAGCGGTAGCGAACCAGGCGCTGCAGAGCGGCCGGAGATACGCGTTGCACCGCGCGTCCGTACTCCTGGTTGATACGACGAATCAGGTGCTGAATCAGCAGCGGGATGTCTTCGGGGTGATCGCGCAGCGCCGGGATCTCTACGGGAATCACATTCAGCCGGTAGTAGAGATCTTCGCGGAACTGACCTTCGTGCACCGCTTCCAGTAGATCGAGATTGGTTGCCGCAATCACCCGCGCGTTGATCCGCTTGTTGCTGGTACCGCCTACGCGCCGCACTTCGTTCTCCTGCAGCACCCGCAGCAGCTTGGCCTGCGTCTCCAGACTCATCAAACCGATCTCATCGAGCAGAATCGTACCGCCGTCTGCCTCTTCAAACAGCCCCGTACGGCCACCCTTGCGCGCACCGGTGAACGCACCATCCTCGTAGCCGAACAGCTCGCTTTCCAGCACTCCGTCGGTCAGCGATGCACAGTTGACGCGTACAAACTTCTCTTTACTTCGATCGCTGGCGTTATGAATGGCGTGTGCAAACAGCTCTTTGCCGGTACCGCTCTCACCGCACAACAGCACGGTTGCCGGCGATGCCGCCGCTACGCGGGCCT
>SKLB01000117.1 GCA_007123465.1 Spirochaetales bacterium | reverse complement strand
TCCACCACGTTGGTGGCGCCGGATTGGCGGATGTCGTCGGCGGTGATGATCGAGACGTGGGCGGCGGTGGACACGATGTCGGTCAGCACGCGGTCGGCGGTGATCACCACATCGATAACCGGCACAGTCTGCGGTGTATCGCCCTCTACTGAATCAGCCACCGCAGAGCCCGGCACCAGTACCAGTGCGGCTGCCAGCAGCGATGCAAGAATTCGAAATTTCATGAAATGGTACCCCTTCTTTGACCCGGCGCCTGAGGCGACGGGCGTGTTGTTACACAGAAGGAATGGTAAGAGCGGATCGGTACACCAGCACTGGGTACGCCACGGCTACATTACACATCCCCTGTACGTGAGAGAACGAAGCACGGTATTGTCTGCGCTTCGTCTAAAGAAAGGAATCGTCTTCTGGCTCACGGATATTCAGCATCTCGCCTTCCCATCCCGCAGGGACAGTGGCAGTGAGCAACCTCAAATCCGCATACAGCGGCACGCCCGCACCTGATTCACACAGGTTTCCGTTCTTCCTTTCCGGCTGTAGTTTCGTGGTCTGTGCACCTCCTCGGTGATCCGGTATGTATGGATGACAGCCTAAACCGGGTTTGGCGCGCTGTCAACCGTCGCTTGCACGAGTTTCTCGCGCAAAACGGCGCATCGCCTCGATATTCTGCGGCGGCGTGTCGCGCGGCACCTCGCAGCCGGCGTTGACCGCGTAGCGGCCGCCGCCGGCCTGATCGAGGCAGGCCTGGAAGGCGGCGTGGACCGATTCGGGTGTACCGTCGCGCAGCGCACGCACCGGGTCGATGTTACCCGAGAGCAGCTGACCGGGCCCGGTCTCGCGGCGGGCAGCATCCAGCGGCACCATCGAGTCCAGGTCCAGAATGTCCGCCCCAACTTCGCCGAGCATGGCCAGCAGCGGCGTGGTATTGCCGCAGATGTGCAGCCGCACCAACGCCCCCATCTCGTGCAGCGAGCGGACATATTTCTTCTGGTACTCCCAGATGAACTGCCGATACAGCTCCGGGCCGGCGAGCGAAGCGGCGGCATCACCAACGCCGATGACATCGGCTCCGGCTTTGACCTGTTCACGCGCAAAGGCCATTGCAACCTCAAAGACAAAATCAAACAGCTCGCGTACAAACAGCTCATCATCGTAGAAGTCCATCATGAAGGTGTTGATCCCGCGCAAGTCGCAGCTCTCGGCAATCGGCCCTTCAACCCAGCCCTCGACCATCTTCTCGGCACCCACCTGGGACTTCAAGCGCGAGATGACCTCCAGCCGCTTTGACATGCGTTCACCGCTGCCCGGGTCGGGCACCTTCAGCGAGCGCAGCTGAGTCTTGTCCCGCAACAGCGCGTTACTCTCGTCCACTGCCGGCGGTTGATTGTCGTAATAGGAAATGCGCGCGCCGAGATCGGCCGCTTCACTGGTGGGACACGATATGGCCGAAACGTGATCGATATCATAGCGCGCCGCAAAGGCAATCTGGCCGTTGGCGTGCGCAGCGGCGTCGAGCACGTACTGCTTATAGGGCACCCCGATCTCGTCGGCGGCTATCATCATTGAGATCGGAATCAGCGGTAGCGAATCGGTAGCCTCGCCGCGAAGAGCCCTGCTTATTCTCTCTCTACCGGTCATTTACGCGCCTCCTGCAACACAGCTTCCACCTATCCTTATTTGTGCCGAAAACCAGTCAAAAAACCAGACAAAAGACTACAATTCAGCGCAAGAAAGTCTTATACACAACGATGGGATTGAGTTATACTGTAGCTGATTTCATGAGTGGTTACAATGACTCCGAGGAGGAAACAATGAGTCTACTGAGTGAACTATCCGAGAACCTGCAGCGCGGCAAAGCAAACGAGGTCAAAGATCTGGTGCAGAAGGCGCTTGACGAAGGTCTCGAGCCGCGGGCCGTTCTGGAAGAAGGGCTGATGGACGGCATGGGCATCATTGGCGAGAAATTCAAGAACAACCAGTGCTACGTCCCCGAAGTCCTGATTGCCGCCCGTGCAATGAACGCCGGCATTACCGTGCTCAAGCCTCACCTGGTAACCAGCGGCGTCAAGTCTCAAGGCACCGTGGTCCTTGGTACGGTCAAGGGAGACCTTCACGATATCGGCAAGAACCTGGTGCGGATGATGATGGAAGGCAAAGGGCTCGAAGTCATCGACATCGGCGTGGATGTACCGGCAGAAAAGTTTGTCAGCGCAGCAATCGAGCACAACGCAGATATTATCGCGTGCTCCGCGCTGCTGACAACCACCATGACCGAGATGCGCAATATCGTAGACAAGATTGTTGAAGACGGTGTGCGCGAGCGTTTCCGAATTATGGTCGGAGGAGCTCCGGTAACCGACAGCTTCTGCAAGACCGTGGGCGCTGATCTCTACGCGCCGGACGCCTCCAGCGCGGCCGACGTTGCAGTAGAATACTGCAAGTCCAAAGCGAGCTGACACCGCAGGGAGGTGCCTCCGCGGTACCTCCCTGCCTTCCCCGTGGCTGGCGCAGTGTTGTACTACTCTCCTCGATACAGAATGTCTGTTTTACGCTAAAATTAGTCATATATGGCAACCACAACCGCTGTGACAACGTTTGATTTCGACAAGGCGGTGACGTCAGTTGAGGACTACAGCCGAGCCACCGGCGTAGGTTGCTCGATCCTCGACCGCAACGGCAACTCACTCTACCGCGCCGGAGAAGGCCCCGACCCGTGCGTCGGCTGCTGCAAGCTTCAGCTACTGGCCGAGAAACCGCGCGGCTGTCGCGATACCCACCTGTACAGCATCTATCACGCTGAGCGCTTTGGCGGCCGTTACATCTTCTTCTGCCCTATCTCGCTGATCCACTGGACCTCACCGATTGTGATCAGGGGGGCAACCGTTGGAGCGTTGCTCGGCGGGCCGGTTCTGGGGGTCGATGAGATCGATTTCTTTGAACAGGAGTTTTTCCGGCTCTTTCCCGACGTCCTGCCCGACCCGGTTGAACTCAAGAGCCGTTTCAGCAACGTGCCCTACGTGGATCCTGTACGCGTCAAGAGTCTGTCCGAGATTCTCTACACGCTCAGTACCTTCCTCTCCGAAAGCGGCCAGGCAGCCTTCAAGGCTGAATACGATAAGCTGGCGGTAGACTCGCGCATTTCGGAGTACATCCACTACATCAAGCAGCTCGACAGCGAAGGCGAAGACAGCCTGAGCTACCCGGTGGAGAAAGAGTCGCTGCTGCTCGAGTGTATCCGCAGCGGCAACCAGACCGAAGCACAGAAGATCCTCAACGAGATACTGGGGTACGTTTTCTTCACCTCCGGCCGTGATCTTGATGTAATCAAGGCGCGCGTACTCGAGCTCGCAGTGTTGCTCTCGCGCGCCGCGCTGCAGGGCGGCGCGGATAACGAACAGATCTTTGGCCTCAACTTCCGCTACCTGCAACAGCTCTACACCATGACCGACGCCGACGACATCGCCTACGGGCTGTCGCGGATCATGCGCCGCTTCACCGATTGCGTGTTCATTCTCAAGGACGTCAAACACGTCGATGTCATCCAGCGCAGCATCGCCTACATCAAGAAACACCACATGGAACGCATCCCGCTGGACGAGATCGCGGCACACGTGTCGCTGAGCCCAACCTATTTCAGCCGCCTGTTCAAAGAAGAAATGAAGACCACTTTCACCGAGTTCTTGAACCGCTATCGCATCACCAAGGCCAAGTCGCTGCTGGTCAATTCTCGCATACCGATTATCGATGTAGCCGGCCTTGTCGGCTTTGAGGACCAGAGCTACTTCACCAAGGTGTTCAAGAAGCACTCCGGGGTCAGTCCGGGACGCTTCCGTGAATCCGGTGGGCAACCTAAGCAACCTGTACAATCCGAGGGGTAGACAATGCGATTGAAGATTATCGCCTGCAAAGTACTGTTTCGCGAGTTAAGTCTGCTGGCTTCGCGCTCAGAGAACATCGTTGACACGATGTTTCTCGACCAGCGTTTTCACGATCAACCCGACGGGCTGCGCAGCGCGCTGCAGGAGACCATCAACCAGATCGAGACCGAACAGGCGCCGCCGGCCCACAGCCCCCACGCCATGTCCCGCGAGTACGATGCGATACTGCTCGGCTACGCCCTGTGCAGTAATGCGATTGTGGGAATCAGGTCGAGCAAGTATCGCCTGGTAGTACCGCGGGCGCACGACTGCATCTCGCTGTTTCTGGGCAGCCGCAAGCGCTACAAGGAGTACTTTGATAGCCACCCGGGAACCTACTGGTATACACGCGGCTGGATGGAGAATGTCCTGATGCCGGGCCGCGACCGCTACGAGAAGACCTATCAGCACTACAGCGAGCAGTACGGTGAAGACAATGCCGAGTATCTGATGAAAATGGAACAGGACTGGCTTGCCAAGTATAACCGCTGCACCTTCATCGAGTGGCCCGAACTGCCCGCTGACCCGCTGAAGCAGGAGACCAGAGGCGCCTCAGAATACCTGCAGTGGGCTTTTGATGAGCAGCAGGGCAGCTCCGAGCTGCTGCGCGACTTTGTAGAGGGCAACTGGGACGAGCGTTTTCTGATAATCGAGCCGGGCAAGACCATCGCCCCATCGTTTGACGAGGGAGTCATAACCGAATCATGAAGCAGAACCAGACCATCGGCGTCATCCAGGACGGCCGGCAGCACCAGGTTGCCACCGGCGGCGCCGCTGACGTACTGAGCGTGCTGCAGCACAGCCGCTTCACCATTGCCGCACCGTGCGGCGGATCGGGCACCTGCGGTAAGTGCCTGGTGCGGGTACTCGAAGGCGACTCCGGAGAACCCAGCAAAATGGAACAGCGGCTGCTCTCCGCGGCGCGTCTGGCCGACGGGATGCGCTTTGCCTGCCGCCTGGTTCCTTCAGACGGGATGGTGATTGAGGTACCCCGCTGGCACGCCGAGACCCGCAACAAGGCTACACTGGTAACAGCAACGCTTGAGAACGACCCCCTGCTGGCCAAGCGTGCCCTCAACCTTGCGCCGCCCTCGATCGAAGATCAGCGGCCGGACCTGGAGCGGGTTCTCGGCGCCAGCGGTTGTGCAACGCAGTGCTTATCGGTGCGGGCGCTGCAGGCACTGGCGCAGGACATCCGGCGCCACGGCTTTGAAGTAACCGCGCTGATAGAGAACGACGCAGGAGACTACGGCCGGCTGCTGGCGGTTGAACCCGGAGTCACAGCCGCTACCCTGTGGGGCGTAGCGGTGGATATCGGCACCACCACGGTGGCAGCCTATCTGGTGGATCTGCTCAGCGCCCGTGCTGTCGATGTCTACTCCGAGATCAACCGCCAGGCCGAGTTTGGCGCCGACGTAGTGACGCGGATCACCTATTCCCAGAAGCACGGTGTAGCACCGGTCCACCAGGCAATCGTAGACCAGGTCAACGCCATGCTGGCCACCCTGGCCGAGCGTAACGCAGTGCCGCTCACCGACATCTACCTTGCCGCGGTGGCCGGCAACACTACCATGCTGCATTTCTTCAGCGGCCTGGATCCCGCGGCAATCGGGGTATCACCGTTCATCCCGGTGGCTACGCGAGCGCTGTCACTGCCAGCCGCAGAGCTCGACATACAGATTAACCCGTACGCTAAGGTGGTAACGCTACCGGGAATCTCCGGCTACGTGGGTGCCGATGTGGTTGCAGCCATTGTAGCGTCGCGCATGCGACAGCGCACCGAGGTCAGTCTGCTGATCGATATCGGCACCAACGGTGAGATTGTACTGGGAAACGGCGAGTGGCTGGCGGCCTGCTCAACCGCGGCCGGCCCGGCATTTGAGGGCGCTCAGATTCGTTTTGGTGTTGGCGGTGTTGACGGCGCGATCAACTCCTTCGCGTTTGAACCCGAAGGCGGCCAGGTATCTCTGACTACCATCAACTCTACGCCGGCAAGCGGAATCTGCGGCTCAGGAATGCTGGATATTGTGGCGGTGCTGCTGCAGACCGGCGCCGTTGATGAAACCGGGCGGCTGCTGCGGCAGGAGGAACTGCCGCAGAGTGTGCCCTCGGCCATTCGCACACGCTGCATCGAGTTTGAAACAAGCCCGGCGTTCCTGGTAGCAGAAGCAGAACAGTCCCGCGACGGCGAGGCGATCTATCTGACCGAGCACGATGTGCGCGAACTGCAGCTGGCCAAAGCCG